>NZ_CP024123.1:107500-235000 GCF_002736105.1 Solibacillus sp. R5-41
AGTGAAGAAGGATTTCGGTTCGTAAAACTCTGTTGCAAGGGAAGAACAAGTAGCGTAGTAACTGGCGCTACCTTGACGGTACCTTGTTAGAAAGCCACGGCTAACTACGTGCCAGCAGCCGCGGTAATACGTAGGTGGCAAGCGTTGTCCGGAATTATTGGGCGTAAAGCGCGCGCAGGTGGTTTCTTAAGTCTGATGTGAAAGCCCACGGCTCAACCGTGGAGGGTCATTGGAAACTGGGAAACTTGAGTGCAGAAGAGGATAGTGGAATTCCAAGTGTAGCGGTGAAATGCGTAGAGATTTGGAGGAACACCAGTGGCGAAGGCGACTATCTGGTCTGTAACTGACACTGAGGCGCGAAAGCGTGGGGAGCAAACAGGATTAGATACCCTGGTAGTCCACGCCGTAAACGATGAGTGCTAAGTGTTGGGGGGTTTCCGCCCCTCAGTGCTGCAGCTAACGCATTAAGCACTCCGCCTGGGGAGTACGGTCGCAAGACTGAAACTCAAAGGAATTGACGGGGGCCCGCACAAGCGGTGGAGCATGTGGTTTAATTCGAAGCAACGCGAAGAACCTTACCAGGTCTTGACATCCCATTGACCACTGTAGAGATACAGTTTTCCCTTCGGGGACAACGGTGACAGGTGGTGCATGGTTGTCGTCAGCTCGTGTCGTGAGATGTTGGGTTAAGTCCCGCAACGAGCGCAACCCTTATTCTTAGTTGCCATCATTTAGTTGGGCACTCTAAGGAGACTGCCGGTGACAAACCGGAGGAAGGTGGGGATGACGTCAAATCATCATGCCCCTTATGACCTGGGCTACACACGTGCTACAATGGACGGTACAAACGGTTGCCAACCCGCGAGGGGGAGCTAATCCGATAAAACCGTTCTCAGTTCGGATTGTAGGCTGCAACTCGCCTACATGAAGCCGGAATCGCTAGTAATCGCGGATCAGCATGCCGCGGTGAATACGTTCCCGGGCCTTGTACACACCGCCCGTCACACCACGAGAGTTTGTAACACCCGAAGTCGGTGGGGTAACCTTTATGGAGCCAGCCGCCGAAGGTGGGATAGATGATTGGGGTGAAGTCGTAACAAGGTAGCCGTATCGGAAGGTGCGGCTGGATCACCTCCTTTCTAAGGATATATTCGGAATCATTCCTTATGGAATGAAACATTAACGTTTGCTGTTCAGTTTTGAAGGTTTATGAATAAATTTTATAACTTCTAAGAGGGCCTATAGCTCAGCTGGTTAGAGCGCACGCCTGATAAGCGTGAGGTCGATGGTTCGAGTCCATTTAGGCCCACCATATAAATTTACTTTATATACCTCTTAATTTAAATGGGGCCTTAGCTCAGCTGGGAGAGCGCCTGCCTTGCACGCAGGAGGTCAGCGGTTCGATCCCGCTAGGCTCCACCAAAATTTGACTTTGTGATAAATTCATTGCAAAGCAAAACCAACTTGTTCTTTGAAAACTGGATAAAACGACATTGAAAGCAATAAACAAACAAATGATCAAGAAATTGATCGTGCAATCTTTTAAAATCTTACTCATTTGAGTAAGTGTAACTTATTGGTTAAGTTAATAAGGGCGCACGGTGGATGCCTTGGCACTAGGAGTCGAAGAAGGACGGCACTAACACCGATATGCTTTGGGGAGCTGTAAGTAAGCTTTGATCCAGAGATTTCCGAATGGGGGAACCCACTATGTTTAATCACATAGTATCTTCACGTGAATACATAGCGTGTTGAGGACAGACGCAGGGAACTGAAACATCTAAGTACCTGCAGGAACAGAAAGAAAATTCGATTCCCTGAGTAGCGGCGAGCGAAACGGGAAGAGCCCAAACCAAAGAGCTTGCTCTTTGGGGTTGTAGGACATTCTATACGGAGTTACAAAAGAATGAGATAGTTGAAGCGGCTTGGAAAGGCCCGCCATAGAAGGTAAAAGCCCTGTAAGTGAAACCTCATTCCCTCTTGAATGTATCCTGAGTACGGCGGAACACGTGAAATTCCGTCGGAATCTGGGAGGACCATCTCCCAAGGCTAAATACTACCTAGTGACCGATAGTGAACCAGTACCGTGAGGGAAAGGTGAAAAGCACCCCGGAAGGGGAGTGAAATAGATCCTGAAACCGTGTGCCTACAAGTAGTTAGAGCCCGTTAATGGGTGATAGCGTGCCTTTTGTAGAATGAACCGGCGAGTTACGATTACGTGCGAGGTTAAGTTGATGAGACGGAGCCGCAGCGAAAGCGAGTCTGAATAGGGCGAATTAGTACGTGGTCGTAGACCCGAAACCAGGTGATCTACCCATGTCCAGGGTGAAGGTGAGGTAACACTTACTGGAGGCCCGAACCCACGCACGTTGAAAAGTGCGGGGATGAGGTGTGGGTAGCGGAGAAATTCCAATCGAACCTGGAGATAGCTGGTTCTCTCCGAAATAGCTTTAGGGCTAGCCTCGTGATTGAGAATACTGGAGGTAGAGCACTGTTTGGACTAGGGGGGCATCTCGCTTTACCGAATTCAGACAAACTCCGAATGCCAGATATTTATACACGGGAGTCAGACTGCGAGTGATAAGATCCGTAGTCAAGAGGGAAACAGCCCAGACCACCAGCTAAGGTCCCAAAGTAATCGTTAAGTGGAAAAGGATGTGGCGTTGCTTAGACAACCAGGATGTTGGCTTAGAAGCAGCCACCATTTAAAGAGTGCGTAATAGCTCACTGGTCGAGTGACGCTGCGCCGAAAATTTATCGGGGCTAAACGATTCACCGAAGCTGTGGATGCATCCGTATGGATGCGTGGTAGGAGAGCGTTCTAAGGGCGTTGAAGTCAGACCGGAAGGACTGGTGGAGCGCTTAGAAGTGAGAATGCCGGTATGAGTAGCGAAAGACGGGTGAGAATCCCGTCCACCGTATGACTAAGGTTTCCTGAGGAAGGCTCGTCCGCTCAGGGTTAGTCGGGACCTAAGCCGAGGCCGATAGGCGTAGGCGATGGACAACAGGTTGATATTCCTGTACCACCTCCTCACCGTTTGAGAAATGGGGGGACGCAGTAGGATAGGGTAAGCAGAGCGTTGGTTGTCTCTGTTCAAGCAGTAAGGCGTGTGTGTAGGCAAATCCGCACACTGATACGTTGAGCTGTGATGACGAGTCCGTATGGACGAAGTTCCTGATTTCACACTGCCAAGAAAAGCCTCTATCGAGGTGAGAGGTGCCCGTACCGCAAACCGACACAGGTAGTCGAGGAGAGAATCCTAAGGTGTGCGAGAGAACTCTCGTTAAGGAACTCGGCAAAATGACCCCGTAACTTCGGGAGAAGGGGTGCTCTTGAGCGTGCAAGCGCACGAGAGCCGCAGTGAATAGGCCCAGGCGACTGTTTAGCAAAAACACAGGTCTCTGCAAAACCGTAAGGTGAAGTATAGGGGCTGACGCCTGCCCGGTGCTGGAAGGTTAAGAGGAGTGGTTAGCGCAAGCGAAGCTACGAATTGAAGCCCCAGTAAACGGCGGCCGTAACTATAACGGTCCTAAGGTAGCGAAATTCCTTGTCGGGTAAGTTCCGACCCGCACGAAAGGCGTAACGATCTGGGCACTGTCTCAACGAGAGACTCGGTGAAATTATAGTACCTGTGAAGATGCAGGTTACCCGCGACAGGACGGAAAGACCCCGTGGAGCTTTACTGTAGCCTGATATTGAATTTTGGTACAACTTGTACAGGATAGGTAGGAGCCAGAGATCTCGGAGCGCCAGCTTCGAAGGAGGCGTCAGTGGGATACTACCCTGGTTGTATTGAACTTCTAACCCATGCCCCTTAACGGGGTAGGAGACAGTGTCAGGCGGACAGTTTGACTGGGGCGGTCGCCTCCTAAAGAGTAACGGAGGCGCCCAAAGGTTCCCTCAGAATGGTTGGAAATCATTCGTAGAGTGTAAAGGCATAAGGGAGCTTGACTGCGAGACCTACAAGTCGAGCAGGGTCGAAAGACGGGCTTAGTGATCCGGTGGTTCCGCATGGAAGGGCCATCGCTCAACGGATAAAAGCTACCCCGGGGATAACAGGCTTATCTCCCCCAAGAGTCCACATCGACGGGGAGGTTTGGCACCTCGATGTCGGCTCATCGCATCCTGGGGCTGTAGTCGGTCCCAAGGGTTGGGCTGTTCGCCCATTAAAGCGGTACGCGAGCTGGGTTCAGAACGTCGTGAGACAGTTCGGTCCCTATCCGTCGTGGGCGTAGGAAATTTGAGAGGAGCTGTCCTTAGTACGAGAGGACCGGGATGGACACACCGCTGGTGTACCAGTTGTCTTGCCAAAGGCATCGCTGGGTAGCTATGTGTGGACGGGATAAGTGCTGAAAGCATCTAAGCATGAAGCCCCCCTCAAGATGAGATTTCCCATTACGCAAGTAAGTAAGACCCCTGAAAGACGATCAGGTAGATAGGTTCGAGGTGGAAGTGTGGCGACATATGGAGCTGACGAATACTAATCGGTCGAGGACTTAACCACAATTTATTGCACAATTTCAATGAAACGTTTATCCAGTTTTGAAAGAACAATCTTTCATAGTGAAGTGATGATGGCAAAGAGGTCACACCCGTTCCCATACCGAACACGGAAGTTAAGCTCTTTAGCGCCGATGGTAGTTGGGGGCTTCCCCCTGTGAGAGTAGGACATCGCTTCGCAAATTAAAACCCACTGAGAAATCAGTGGGTTTTTTGTTTTTTTCGACAGAATCCTCCCATGAAATGTCGATTGACGACTGCTAAAATTTTTCTGCAAAGGGAGTTTGACTGTATAAAGTGAAATAGACAATTACTTCTATTGGCATGAAACTTGCCGATAATTTTCATTCTAATAGAAAATAGCTTTCCAATTTTTTTAGTTACAGGGCAGAAGGAATAATACAACATTTGCTAATTAATATATAAATCCTGTAATGAAAGTATAGTAACAGGGAAATGCCACAAAATTTTATGCAGAATGTATTGCAAGAATAGATTTTAATAATGAGTACAAAAAATGTACACTACTATAATTGAATTTCTAGTGTACATTTTTTTCTTCCGCTATTAATAAATCATTCAGTAAAGTTATAAAAGTTAAAATTCCAATTGTGCGCGTAAATTATTAATATAAGATTGGCTTATTGGAAGTTCTGTTCCATCTTTTAAGAACACAATAAAATTTGATGTAAGGTCACGCGATATTTTGTTAATAGAGTAAACATTGACGATGTAAGAACGATGGATACGAATGAATGTATCAGGCAAACGTATTTGTAATTCTTTTAATGTGACTGTTGTTTTATATTGTTCGCCATTTTTATAAAACCAAGTTCTTTTTTGTAAACTTTCAAAATGAGATATTTGATCTATTGGAATCGGACTCCAATCTTCTGCCTGTTTCCCTGTAATAAAACGATATGTTTCAGCGTTTTTTATATTAAATAATGGCGGGAGAACGACAACGAGCGCACCGAATTTTTCATTAATTATTATTGGATAACCAATTGCATAATACGGTGTTTCAAACATCAAGTTCTCCATGATAGCCTCCGTTTTCTTTCTTGTTTTTAATACTTTATACGCAATACTATTTGTTGGAACTTTGGAGCCGAGTGCTAAAGAAATTTTTTGATGCCCTGAACGAAAGTAAACAAACATATCCTCGAATGCAATGGCGATGGATGCATCATTTGGAATCCACTCTTCTAAAATAGTATTAAATTGCGCAATTTCCTCTGTGCTGATTTTTAAATCTTCAAAAATCATCGTGAAGTATCCCCCTCTGTATTATCCATGTTTTAGTAATTCATCCCATAAAAAGTATATTCTATCACAATAATAAACTGTTTTGTCAGAAAATAATGAAAATTAAAACCTCCTGTTATATAGTATATTACATCAAAGATAACTGTTATGGAACAGATGGGGTAACAATTTTCATAGCAGAATATATTTCTTTAAATACAAATGGGAAGGTGGAAATTTAACATGTCAACTCGTCAACAGAAAATTGAGGCTTTACAAAAGGATTGGGCAGAAAACCCACGTTGGAATGGTATTGAACGTGCGTATTCAGCTGAAGAAGTTGTGAAATTACAGGGGTCAGTAGTACTTGAGCAAACTTTAGCAACACGTGGAGCTAAACGTTTATGGAACTCTTTACATGAAGAGCCATTCATCAATGCACTTGGTGCACTTACGGGAAACCAAGCAATTCAACAAGTAAAAGCAGGATTAAAAGCAATCTACTTATCGGGGTGGCAAGTAGCAGCTGATGCTAACATCGCAGGTCAAATGTATCCTGACCAATCTTTATATCCAGCAAACTCTGTACCGCAAGTGGTTAAACGTATTAACCAAGCACTACAACGTGCTGACCAAATTGATCATGCTGAAGGACGCGAAGATGAGTTCGACTGGTTCGCACCAATCGTAGCAGATGCTGAGGCTGGTTTCGGTGGTCCACTAAACGTATTCGAGCTTGTAAAAGGTATGATCGAAGCGGGTGCATCGGGCGTACACTTAGAAGATCAATTAGCTTCTGAGAAAAAATGCGGTCACTTAGGTGGTAAAGTTTTATTACCAACTCAAAATGCAGTACGTAACTTAATTGCTGCTCGTCTAGCTGCTGATACAATTGGTGTGAATACAGTTTTAATCGCTCGTACAGATGCTGATGCAGCTGATATGGTAACATCTGATATCGATCCACGTGATGCAGAGTTCATCACTGGCGAACGTACACCAGAAGGCTTCTTCCGTACAAAGCCAGGTATCAAACAAGCAATCGCTCGTGGTTTAGCTTACGCGCCATATGCAGATTTAATCTGGTGTGAGACATCTAAGCCTTCTCTTGAGGAAGCTCGTGAATTTGCTGATGCAATCCATGCACAGTTCCCAGGAAAAATGCTTGCGTACAACTGTTCACCATCATTCAACTGGAAAGCAAACCTTTCTGAGGATGTGATTGCTGAGTACCAACGTGAGCTTGGTAAAATGGGTTACAAGTTCCAGTTCGTAACATTAGCGGGTTTCCACTCATTAAATCACTCTATGTTTGAACTTGCGCATGACTACAAAGACAACGGTATGGCAGCATACTCTAAATTACAACAAGCTGAATTTGCGTCAGAATCAAAAGGCTATACAGCTACTCGTCACCAACGTGAAGTTGGTACTGGTTACTTTGACGACGTATCACAAGTTATCTCTGGTGGTACATCATCAACAACAGCAATGGCCGGTTCTACAGAAACTGAGCAATTTGTTTAATTAATTCATTACTTCCCACTCAGTACTGAGTGGGAAGTATTATAAAAGTAGTGATTGATTAAGATGGGTGATGTCAAATTGTTATCATTTACTTATCAGGGGGAATCACTATGAATAAATTGTTTATACAAAACATCCTAGAAACCTTTTAAAATACGAGACCGCTGTTGGGGAACAAGCGGGAAAGTCGATATGCCGAAACGAAAGACTAGCTTTATTTTATATGGTAAAAGGAAGATTTGAATATATTTCAACATTTCTCTACTACGCAGTTAAATCGAATTGGAACGCGATTTAGAGCGAATATAGTTGGGTTGCCTCCCAATTAATAGACACTTAAAACTTAGGGGTTATTTTAAAATTTTGTAAGAATTATTGAATGGAAAATGTCTTTTTAGTCGGGATGGGGCTAGAAGGACATTTTCTATTTTGGGACCTATGAGACAGAACAACATTCAAAAGGGGATAAAAAAATGAAGAATCAAGAATTATTGCTTGTACCAGGACCGACACCTGTCGTTGATGAAATTTATGAGGCACTTGCGAGTGAAACACATGGTCACACTGATCCACGCTTTGTAGCGATTTTTAAAAATGCCATTGAGCAAACGAAAAAGTTATTCAATACAAATAGTGAAGTTTATGTAGTAGCGGGTTCAGGTACATTGGCAATGGAGATGGCGATTGTTAACACAGTCGGAAAAGGAGAACGCCTTCTTGTCATTAGTCATGGATACTTTGGAGATCGCTTTACACCACTTGCCAATGCGTTTGATATTGAAGTGGAAGTTTTACAGTCAGCTTGGGGAGAACGAGTAGATCCACAGCTTGTTGCAGAAACATTAAAAATGAAAACATTTAAAGCCGTGACAATTACACATGCAGATACTTCAACGGGGGTAATGTCAGATTTAGAAGCATTAGTGCCGATTATTAAAGAAGCGGGTGCACTCGTAATTGTTGATGGCGTTGTTGCAACGGCTGCGCTCAAAGAAGATATGAGTAAAGCGTATGGGGGAAATGAAGCTTATAAAATCGATGTTGTGTTAACAGGTTCACAAAAAGCGATTGGTATCCCACCAGGCCTTGCTATTATTGCAGTTAGTGAGCAAGCATTAGCGGCACGTGAAGCATTAGGATCGATTCCAGCTTATTATGCGGATATTAATTGTTGGAGAGGGGTAATGGACAATCCAGCAACCTATTTTGCTACGCCACCTGTGAATTTAATTTACGCTTATGATGCAGCCTTGAAAATTGTTTTAACGGAAGGAATGGAAACACGCGAGACACGCCATATTGCATTTGGTAAAGCTGTTCGTGCAGCGCTTCGTTCATATGGTATGACGCCTTTAGCAAATGAGTACGTTGCCGCTCCAACATTAAGCTGTATTTTATATCCAGAAGGAATTGAGGATGGCGCATTTCGTACAAGTTTAGCCAAAAGAGGGATTATTGTAGCGGGTTCACTAGCGCATCTTACGGGTAAGGCATTCCGTATCGGACATAACATATGGGGAATACAACAGCTTCGATGCTTGAACAAGCAATTGTCGCGATTGGAGAGGCATTAGAGGAGCAAAATCATACGGTTAATATAGAACAAGCACGACAAGCTTTTCATGAGCAAATTGCACAAGTCGTGAAGGCATATTAAAAAAGGTAGGGCTGTCCAATAAGTAGGGCAGCCATATTTTTTAAAGTTCCTGTTCGATGGATTGTTTCAGCCAGCGTGTAGCTTCAGCATAGTCTTGGGCGACACCGTGTCCTTTTTTATAAAGCATCCCTAGTTGGAATTGGGCCTTGATATGCCCTTGTTGTGCGGCTAAGCGATACCATTTGGCCGCCTCTTTATAGTCATGTATAACCCCTTCACCATTTGCATACATTTGAGCTAGCTGAAATTGCGCTTTTGCAAAGCCCTTAGTAGCTGCAGGCATAATCCATTTCGCTGCTTCCTGATAATCCCGTTTAACTCCGAGCCCTTTATCAAAAATATTACCTAGCTTGTACTGAGCCTCGATATGTCCTTGGTCAGCCGCAAGACGATAGCTACGTCGCGCTTCATCAAAGTTGATTG
Source organism: Solibacillus sp. R5-41 (assembly GCF_002736105.1). Taxonomy (NCBI): domain Bacteria; kingdom Bacillati; phylum Bacillota; class Bacilli; order Caryophanales; family Caryophanaceae; genus Solibacillus; species Solibacillus sp. R5-41. The sequence continues at coordinate 116,857 of NZ_CP024123.1, forward strand.
CGGTACCTAGACCTTGCTCATAAAGTAGACCAAGCTGAAATTCTGCATTTGTATCATTTTGACTTGATGCTGCCTGCAACCATTTAAATGCCTCGTTATAATTTGGGAAATTATTTCCCTTGTCTAAAGCAAGCATTGCTAATTGGAATTGTGCCTGTGCATGGTTTTGAATGGCTGCGCGTTTTAACCATTTGACTGCACTGTCAAATTGTTCAAGCGATAAATAAATGATGCCAAGATCGTAGTTTGCGCTAATATGTTCATTAGCTGCCGCTTTTGAAAGCCACTCGATTGCTAAAAAAATGGATTGCTTTGAATGTTGTTGTTTATAGATAAGTCCAAGTGAATATTGAGCATTTGTATGACCGCTATTCGCTGCAAGGGTGAGCCATTTTACCGATTCTTCTTCATTTTTTTGTATGCCTTTCCCAGTTTTATAAAGTAGGGCTAATTGAAATTGAGCGTTTGTATGTCCCTGCATTGCCGCCGTTAAAAACCACTGCGCCGCTTGTTTATAAGATTGTTCGACCCCTCGTCCATTATTAAATAAATAGCCTAGATTGTACTGGGCACTTGCATCCCCCGCACCGGCCGCTTTGGTAAAGAGTGCAGCAGCTTGTACATAGCTTTGTTCGACTCCTTTGCCATCATGATATAAAAAACCTAGGTTATTTAATGCACTTGTATAGTTTTGCTGAGCCGCTTTTTCATACCAGTGAGCGGCTTTTTGGAAATTTTGTTCGACCCCTAGGCCTTGATTGTAAAGGGAGCCGAGATTGTACTGTGCATCTGCATTGCCAGCATGAGCTGCTAACTCATAGAGCTGAGCCGCTTTTTGCACATTCTGGTCAACCCCTTGTCCAAGCTGATATAACACACCTAGTGCATATTGTGCATTCGAATCATTTTGTTCAGCCGCTAGTGTATACCATTTGGCTGCTATTAGATAATTTTTCTTCACGCCATTGCCATGATTATATAAAAAGCCGAGATTGTACTGTGCGCTACTACTTCCTTCATTGGCCGCTACTAAAAAACAATGTGCGGCATCCTCATAATCATGCTCTGGAAAATCAAGATTTGGTAGTTGAAGCGGTATATACATTTCATTTAAATCAAAAAAAGCAGCTTGTGCAAGTTTCTCTCCTGGTGTTAAGCGCTGTAAGTACCAATCTGTTAAATCGATTAAATAATCAAGTGCGATTTTCGCCGCCTTTGTATCGACAATAGCGTTAGAGGAAATCGTCGTCATTTTTTGTATTAAATTCATCAATAAATATATACGTCGAGGATGAATGTTCTCGGCAAATTTTTTGTTAAGGAGGAGGGTACGAAGCTCGAAACTCTCTCCTGATTGGATCATGTCTTTTTCATATAAATCGCGAACAATAATACTGAGTGCGATATTCGATTTTTTTAAGGAAAGAGTAGGTTTTGAAATCGTATAGCGTGCCGCACCTTGCAATGCTTCAGCTAATGGACGATGAGTTTTGGGAATGGTGTTACAAATATTTGTAAGTAAGTCGCGATTTACCATTAAAGTACGCACTCCTTTCATACATTCGTTGTCTACTTTTTGTGTATGATTTTGTTAAACTATATCTTTTTTATTATACTTTTTATCGGAAGAATATGAGTAAAGTGAAATATCTATCCGAGTGGAGGAATAAATGTAAAATGATGTATGATATTATGAAAATAAAAATTAGTAGGTGTAACGATGTAAAGACGAATCGATGTAATACAAAGAATGATGAATTATCATTATTGATTGGAGGAGTTTAAATGGAGAAATTTGTTCCTTATTTTTGGAAAATCATTTGGGTTATCGGATTAATTATATTCGTCAATTTCAGTTTAGATTTTGAAAATCAAATGAAACAAACTGCGAGTACGGAATTTAATGTAATCCCTGTTTTGTGGTTCGATGTAATTCACCCAATTTTATTTGGATTTTATCTTTCGTTTATTTTTGTGAAAAAATGGTCAGTAAAAATGAATGCATCTTTATTCTGGTGTGTGGCGATTCCTTGTCTAGTCCTTTTGTGTGGTTATCCTTTGTTAGCAACACTTTCGAACTTGGATTTTATTCCAGATAAAATGCATAGCCTCCCTATTTCTACTTGGGCATTCAAAGCGTTTATGTCGTATTCTTATGTATTTGGTATTATCGCAGGTTTGACGCTTATTTTAAGTTTTTTCAGCACACATCCAACCAAATCAAAAAAAATGAATTCAAGATAACTAGAAGGTAAGTCCGAAAAGAAATATTTTATTCGAGCTTACCTTTTATTTATTGCCTAAGCTACAAAATGTATTTTTTCACGCCATTGTATTTAATGTCATTTCTCGTTAAACTTTAGTCAATTGGACTAGTAAATGGGGGCGTGTGAAAATGGAGCCAGTCGTTGTACTGATCCCGGCATTAAATCCTTTGCCAACGATTATTGAGTTTGTTGAAAAGCTTGAAAAATTAGCTGTTGAAAAAATTATAATTATTAATGATGGTAGCGATGAAAAATATAAAAAAACGTTTAAAACTTTACATAATAATGGCCATGTCGTTTTAACGCACGAACAAAATTATGGGAAAGGGCACTCAATTAAAACGGGGCTTCGTTATTTGTTGAATTCCCCATTCCATGGTAAGGGAATCATTACGGTTGGGGCACATGGGCAGCATTCCGTTCTGGATGTTGAGCAAATGATTTCGAGTACAAAAATTTTTTCAGATGGCATTATTTTAGGCGTAAGAGAGTTTAAAAACTCGGATTACTCGGTGCTTCATCATCTCCATAACCGCGCCAACTCGATGTTATTTGAACTGTTCTTTCATAAGCGTTTGCTAGATATACAAACAGGCTTACGCTATGTTCCAAGGCAACATTTAGCATGGCTTCACCAGGTCAAGGGAGAATCTTTTAGCTTTGATACGAATATGCTCGTTGAAGCCATCCGGCGTAAAGTACAGCTGTATGAAGTGCCGATTGGACATGCAAAATTAAGAAAAAATTCGGTTATTTATTATGATGAAGTGATGCACCCTGCAAAAATTTCACAGCAGTTATGGGTGAATTTTAGAAAAAATAACGGACGCTCATGAAACTATTCATTGAAGCAATCGTAAATACAAATGAAAAGAAGTTGTCTTACTATTGGATTGAATGGGTACAATACCATAAAGCAGGTATTTCTAAAGAGGGGGAATCATCATGAGTGGAAATTTCAAATTGGATAAAATGATTGAAGGACAAGATAAGCATTACTCAGATAAAAAGTTTCTAGGTAAAATGAAAGGCTTTGGTGGGGGACTTGGCTATAAAGCATTGCATGCCGCTACAACATTATATGTGGCATTAAAAAGTCCGGACATGCCAAAAGCGAATAAATTAATTATGCTGGGTGCACTCGGTTATTTCATTTTCCCATTAGATTTAGTGGCTGATTTTTTACCTCTTGCGGGATTAACGGATGATACGTTTGTTATTTTAGCAGCGCTTGCAAAGGTGTATACATCTATTACAGATGAGATGAAAATTGAAGCAGATGAATTGATTGAGAACAGATTAGGTAGTAGGCCTACCTCAAAAGAATAAATGGATGAGTCGAGATGGAAAAAACATTTCGGCTTTTTTGTTGTGTGGGGTATGAGCGTCAACTAGGTGATGAAAGTTCACTATGGGCGTTGAGATATGCGAACTACTAGTCGCAAGTAAGGGTGTCCATGTTAACTAACAGAGTAGTGTTCTTTATGTACACCCCTATATACATTCAAACAATTTTTATCTTTGTACATTATTTTTTTTTCTATACTTGTAAACTAATACAATGTAAATCCAATCATAAATAAAAATAGCAACACTAATTATCGTGATCATGCTTGTTTTGAAATAGAGAAAGAAAGCTATGGAAGCACATAAAGTCCCTAGCATTTTAAAGAATGCAATAGCTAAAGATTGACCTTTTAAATTCCCTCGCCAAAACAATAAAGAAATAAACAAGCCCGACATCATTAGATTTTGTGAAAAAGCTGTATATTTGCCTTCGAAATCATTAAACTCCTGTGTAATCGCCAGTATGATGAGAAAGCTAAGACCTAATGTTATGAAAAAACTTGCATAAAAAAGCTTTTTGGAAAGGTACTTTTTAAATTCCTTTCGACCATACATTAAATACTGCATCAATATGACAATATCCAAAGCAAACCAAATAATCGTGATTTTCTGTTGTAAATCATTTAGGGGGTATATGAATGCAAAAATGAATTCCCATGAAATATTTGCACAAATCGCGACCATCGGCATGCCATATGCCTTATCTCGAAATGCACGCCTTATAATTAGTATGTAAGTCACAATCCAAAACAGAGCCATCCCTAATTGCAACACTAAAAACCAATTTATTTGATTCGTCAACTACACCATCCTCTTTATTAATAAAAACTGCCTCTCACCTCTGCTACTATATGAGTAGGTAGGTGTCCCTTATTCAAATATCACTAGTTGCTCTCATGTCAGCCTAAACATGCGAAATTAATTACTTTATTTTTAAGGAAGTTGATGAGATAAAAACGTATATAACGGGAAATTTACCTCAGGGACTATTCACAAAATAGGAGTGGAACAATGTAATCCTAATTATTTCTAAGGATAAGTTGGTACAGCTTTAATACAGGAGAAATTAGAATTCAATGCAGATGTGTATTTAAAATTCAAAAATCTTGGCTACGAGTATGATTTTATGTATATCCATGAGCAGACTTAAAAGTACCGCATTGACAATCGACTTACTGTAAAAAAAAAGCGGGTATTCCATCTAATTCAATCATAATTGAACCGACATGTAAGTATTTGAACACAAGTGTTTTCTCTTATCGTAAACATAAAAAAGTAGTTGGCATATGAATTTTATTATGAGGAAGGAAGCTAGACCAATCCGATTTTATAAGCAAAATTTTATTCAAAAGCACATCAATGCCTACAGTTGATGTACTTTTGGATTGGAGCGAAGAATACAGAGATCGCTTTACATATTTAGTTTCAAAAGCGCTGCATCTTCCACTAAGGTAGCTGTGTTAAATAAAAATAGCACATCCTTAATGCCATTCTCGGACAAATAATCTCCTATATTACCATTAAAATAACGTAGGTCAATCACATGAATTTCTGATACATGATTTGTGAGGAATGGGAGTAGATTGTGTGCATAAGAGTCTTTCATCACTAGAAGCTTATCTTGTTCAATTTGATCTGGGTCAAGCGCAGTTGTTAGTTTCAAAAGTGCATGAACCCCACCTAGGAAATATGAATATTGATCCTTCTTCGTTAAAAAACTTCCATCATACATACTTGTCACAGTTTTATCTTCATCGGCGATATACATTTCTGTAGGAACGGGATTACGAGGTATATAGGTTTGAATTACATCCGGCGTTAAACCCGTAAACTGACTCCTTGTATGATAGCTCCCTAGAAATGTATTACTCACAGTTTTAATCGAAAAATCTTTTTGTGAGAGTGAATTCCACCCTTGTTGCTCTGCATAGGCAACGTAAGCCAAATAGGCTCCGTATGTTGTCCAATGATGATCAGTTCGATAATAAATCACTTCTGATGCATGTGGTGAGAGCACATCTAAGCCGTCTATGAAGGTTACCTCATCATCTATTTGATGACCGATAAAACGATTAACGTCTCTTTGAGGATATGACGGTGCCAACCAAGGTAATCGTTCCGGATAGATGCCAATCGATGTGGGGGCAAGCATGAATGTCATTTTCACTGTCGGATGATTGCTTGCAAATCTATTTACCGAATCTGTATATCGCTGAACCTTTGTATAGTCAGGCTCGGAAAATCTTTCAAATAAATAGCCGTCTTTACCTTGGTAGATTCCGTTATTTTCTTGTTGCAAACGGGCTTGTTCTGACGTTGATTTAACCCATAACCATTTGTCTCGAAACGGAAAGTGATCTGTAATGAAACTCTCCGCCTCTTCGGCAAATTTCTTGGACATCAAGTTATCCCAAGTTAGTTGTGGCGCTGCCTGTAAATACCTATTTTCTAGCTCGGAAAAGCGTTGATGAGGCAAAATGAAAAAAAGTACTGTGATTAAAAACGTAGAACTAACAAATCCGACGACTAATAATCGCTCTGATAGATGCTTCATAAAGTTTGCCTCCCTAAAAACGGAAATATAAAAATGGGTTAAACGTAGCATCTACTAAATAGGCAACGGAAAGTAAATAGAGAACTCCATACCAAGCTAAATGAGTAATCGATAATCTTGTCCATGGCTTCAACGGTAAAGAAGCGATGACTAATCCGATAAGCAGCGCGGCATTTGTATAAAAGAAGTATATTGTTTCGTTGTCCCACAGTGCTTGACCATTGAACCCCCACATGGCAGCCAAATAGCCAATAATCAGAGAAGGCTCGTCAAAGGCAAATAGCACCCACCCAATAAGAATGAGAATAATAGCATAAAAATGTCTAATCCAACGCGGTGCACGTTGAAGTAATGCTAATCCCCACCATTTTTCAAATATAAGAATGACACCAAAATACAATCCCCATAGTATAAAGTTCCAGCTTGCGCCATGCCAAAAGCCTGTCAGCATCCAAACAATTAAAATATTACGGGTTTGAATGGCTAACCCTCGTCGATTGCCACCAAGCGGAATGTAGACATATTCGCGAAACCAACTGCTAAGCGATATATGCCATCTTCGCCAAAAGTCTGTAATGCTCTGCGCAATATATGGTTTATTGAAATTTTCGTTAAATCGGAAACCAAACATTAGACCGAGACCAATAGCCATATCTGAATAACCACTAAAATCAAAGTAAATTTGAAAAGCAAATGCGATAATACCTAACCAGGCTGTTAACACAGGCATCGATGCTGAATTAGAGCTCGAAATGGTATCCCACAGCAAGCCGATGTTGTTGGCAAGTAGCACCTTCTTCGCTAGTCCAATGGTAAACCTACGAACACCCTCTGCGAACATCTGCATATTTTCAGTACGCTGTTTTAGCTGTTCTGCAATCGTACTATATTTCACAATCGGCCCTGCCACTAATTGTGGGAACAGAGCGACATATGTGCCGAAGTCTATCCAGTTTCGCTGTGCTTTAGCGCTTCCTCTATAAACATCGATGATATAAGACATCGATTGGAACGTATAAAAGGAGATTCCGATAGGCAAAGGAAGTTCGGTTAACGGGATATTCGTTTCCAGTAACGTATTGACATTCTGAATGAGAAAATCAGCATATTTAAAATAGGATAATAGCAAGAGGTTCACAATAATGGAACAGGCAACAATGCCCTTGCGTTTTAACGGGGTCGCATTCGGTTTATCAAGGAGCAGACCGAAACAATAATCTGTCAGCGTAGACACTAACATGATGACGATGTATACGGGCTCGCCCCACGCATAAAAGATAAGACTCATAATAAATAAAATGAGATTTTTAAACTTTCTTGGAGAACAATAATAAAGCGTTAACATTGCCGGCAAGAACAAGAATAGGAAAAGAAGACTACTAAATACCATAGCCGTTTATTTTTCTTCGAAGAAGCGATCGTAAACTGTAATTAGTTTATCTGCTTGTTCAGAAATTACAAATAATACATAATTACCTTTTGTTACTATTTTGTGATTTTTTGCATTTTCGTATTGATCCGGAAGGTATTGTTCGAATTGCTTCATTACATTTTCCGCTCTTTGTTTTACTGCGGCTAATACTTCCGCGACATCATTTACGTCTTTCACTTTAAAAATGGCAATTTCATTTGTTTTTACGCTCATCATTGGAACCCGAACGGAGAAATCCTCAAGCTTTGTAGCATCTAAATTATATAAATTTGTTAATTCTTCTGCCGTTAATTCCATTAGTGCAGGTTGCTCAACTTCTGTCACCATTTGCTCAGTCATTTCCTTTGCAGAATGACTTGTTTCAATTGTCGTAGTTTTATCCTCGGTTGTAGAAGATTTGTCTCCAGAACATGCTGAAATGACCAGTGCTATCACCATCGTTAGCATAATAACTATCATTTTTTTCATCATATACACTCCTCTTTTTCTAGTTGTTTGACTACAAAGGGATTAGACGTACATAGTCTATTAACGTTACGTAAAATTAAATATTTTTAATAAATAATCTTCACGCATGTGGAGATAGTATATTTCATTTGTGATTTCGCATACTTGATTTGTTTATTTTAAATTTCTAAAGATTTGCGATATTTATGTGGAAGATAGGTAGAATAGATATTTTAAAATTTAGCCACAAAACCCCCATGACCTAGTAAACCTAATTTACTTTTGACCTTTTAATCTCTGGGTAGTTTTGTGGATATAACAATTATTTACAAATATTAATAGATACTTAATCTTTGTTTAATTGTTGCTTAACTTTTGAATTGTATAGTTTGGAAAGATTCAAAATAAAACAAAAGTGGGGTCTTTTCATGAAGTGGAGAAATCATTTATTAGCGGCAATAGTTTTATCGGTGGGTACTTTAGCGGCATGTAGTAATGATGTAGATTCAGGTAGTGCACAAGACTTTGGAAATTTAAAGTTAGAAGAAATTGAAGAGAAGGCAAAAGAAGAAGGTAAAGTCAATTCAGTTGGGATGCCAGACACTTGGGCAAACTGGAAGGAAACATGGGAAGAGCTAGCGGCAAATTATAGCTTGAAGCATGTAGATACAGATATGTCGAGCGCGGAAGAAATCGCTAAATTCGAGGCAGAAAAAGAAAATGCTTCAGCAGATATTGGCGACGTCGGGATTGCGTATGGACCCATTGCAGAACAAAAGGATTTAACACTTGCGTATAAAACATCCTATTGGGATGACATTCCAGAGTGGGCAAAGGATGATGATGGCGACTGGGTTGTTGGCTATACAGGAACGATTTCTTTTTTAGCAGATAAAAATAAAGTAGCTAAAATTCCAACTTCATGGGAAGAGCTTTTAAATTCAAATTATAAAGTGGCAGTAGGGGATGCTTTGACAGCAAACCAAGCCCAATTTGCGATTTTATCAGCGGCTTTTGCAAACGGTGGCGATGAAAAGAATATCGAGCCAGGAATCGAATATTTCGCGAAGCTAGCTGAACAAGGTCGTCTTTTAACAACAGATCCATCAATTGCAAATTTAGAAAAAGGGGAAGTTGAAATTGCGTTATTATGGGACTTCAACGCACTTGGCTACCGTGAGCAAATTGACAAAGACCGTTTTGATGTAACGATTCCATCTGATGCATCAGTTGTGTCAGGCTATGCAACAATTATAAATAAATATGCAAAAAACCCGCACGCGGCCATGTTAGCACGTGAATATATTTTGTCGGATGAAGGACAAGACAACTTAGCAAAAGGATATGCGCGTCCAATTCGTGAAAATGCGAAATTATCGGATGAAGCAAAATCATTATTATTAGATGCGGATTTATATGAAAATGCACAACCAGTAGAAGACTTCGATGCTTGGAAGGAAACGACTGCTCAAATACCAACATTATGGCAAGAGAAGGTGTTAATCCATGTCAAATAAAGTTGTCGTCATTGTACTGGATGCACTACGTTTTGATGTTGCATGTACCCATTTAGGGTTCATGCAACATTTAGTAGAGCAAGGGAAAGCTGCACGTTACAAAGTCAAGGGAGAGCTCCCAGCACTATCACGTCCGATGTATGAAACAATTTGTACAGGAACACCAGCAATCGAGCATGGCGTTGTACATAATTATATAGCACGAACATCAAAAGAAGAAAGTATCTTCCATTTAGCAAAAGCCGCACAAAAAAAGACGGCAGCAGCAGCGTATTATTGGGTGAGCGAGCTTTATCAAAAAGCGCCATTTCAGCACTTTTCTGATCGTATTCAGCTTCATTCAGATGGGCCCATTCAAAACGGTGTTTACTATTTTGAAGATCATTATCCAGACTCGCATGTGTTTGCGGATGCACATTATTTAACCCAGCAATTCGCACCAGATTTATTGTATATTCATCCGATGAATATTGACGATGATGGGCATAAATTTACGGCAGATTCACCACAATATCGCAATCGTGTGTTAGCTTCGGATGGCTTATTAGCACTTTCAATTCCGTCATGGCTAGAAAAAGACTATCAAATCATCGTAACGGCCGATCACGGAATGACAGCTGATGGCAATCACGGTGGGAATACAGCGGATGATCGGGAAGTGCCGTTATTTATTATTTCGTCAAAGGTACAACCTGGTATTTATGAAGAAGCGGTTTCTCAATTACAAATAGCTCCATTAATTTGTGCGTTATTAGAAATGGACAAGTCACCGAAAATGCAGACTTTGCATTTAAAGGGAGTACGGGAGGTGGAATAATTGCGTACCAATAAATGGACCACTTTATTCCTTATCCCGTTCGTAGTAATGCTCGTATTTTTTTTCTTCATTCCACTTATTTACATGATATATAGCAGTTTTCGCTTCAACAATGGCTTTAGTTTAAATCAATACAAAACAATTTTTTTAAGTGATTACATTTTGCAAAGCTTCGCGAATAGTATTTGGCTATCTCTTGTTTCGGCTTGTTTGGCGCTTATTATTGCGATTTTCGCTTCCTACACAATTTATACTTACTCAGAAAAGGTGCGGGAACGAATATTAATTATTATTAATTTAACATCCAATTTTTCCGGAGTTCCACTTGCCTTTGCGTTCATTATTTTACTGGGGAATAGTGGATTGATCACATTATTCGTTCAATTGATGGGCTGGGATTGGAACTTTAATTTATATAGCTGGTCAGGGCTGCTATTAATATATATTTATTTTCAGCTACCACTAGCAATTATGTTAATTTATCCTGTTTTTTATGGCGTTCAAAAGGAAATGAAAGAAGCCGCAATGATGCTAGGAGCTTCGAGCGCTTATTTTTGGCGGAAAATTGGTCTTCCAATAATTTGGCCTGCACTTGCTGGGACGTTGACAATTTTATTTGCGAATGCAATGGGTGCGTATGCGTCCGCCTATGCACTTACAGGGAGCGGTTATAATTTAACAGCGATACGTATTGGTGCCTTATTGTCGGGCGATATTTTTGCGCAGCCAGAGTTGGCGAGTGCGATTGCAGTCCTCCTTGGAGCTGTGATGATTGTAGGCATGCTGATTAGTGAATGGATGACGAAAAAAATGCGAAAGGATGCGAATTGATAAATGAAGTTTATTCGATGGATTTCTTTAACATTTGTTGGTCTTTATTTAGCGATTCCACTTTTAGCAACGGTTGTTTATGCATTTTCTACGAGTTGGAATCATTCAGTATTTCCTGAAGGACTTACATTAAAATGGATACTCGCATTATTTCAGGAAAAAGAATTTCTACTCGCATTTGGTCGCTCAGTTTTATTAAGTGCTGGAGCGGTGCTTTTATCCGTTGTACTAGTTGTGCCTGCGATTTGTATGATTGTTTTATATTTTCCTCAATATGAAAAATGGATTAAGGTCATCATTGTCATGATTTACTCCTTCCCTGGTATCATATTGTCGGTTGGATTATTGAAGTTTTATTCTGCGACAGTCATCCCGCTCATTGCGGTCGTTGTAGGTGTGTACTGTGTCATTATTTTGCCGTATTTGTATCAAGGCACAAAAAATAGCTTAATGACGATTAACGGTCGACAACTAATGGATGCAGCGGAATTATTAGGGGCTAATAAGTGGTATTCATTTCGTAAAATAATAATGCCGTCTATTTATCCGGGTCTGTTTGTTGCAACACTCTTATCGTTCTCCATTTTATTTGGGGAGTTTGTATTAATAAATTTAATTGTTGGATCGAAGTTTAAAACGCTCCAAGTATTCTTGGTCGAGCAATTAAATACAAGTGGTCATTTGGCGAGTGCCGTTGTATTCATTTACGTGCTTTTAATGGCAATACTCACATTTAGTGTGATGAAATTATCGACACGAATGAAAGGAGCAAATGCGAAATGAGTCAGGTCGTCTTAAATAAAATTCAAAAAGTGTATCAAAATAAACCGGTGCTGGATGATATTAAGCTACATATTGAAGATGGTGAATTTTTAACGATTTTAGGACCGAGTGGCTGTGGGAAAAGTACGATCTTACGGATTATTACAGGCTTAGTGGAGCCGGAATTCGGGGATGTGACAATCGATGAACAGCGAGTAAACAACGTACCAGTGAAGGAACGCAATGTCGGAATGGTTTTTCAGCAATATGCGCTTTTCCCTAATTTAACGGTATATGAAAATATCGCATTCGGTTTACGAGTAAAAAAAGAGACAGAAGCAAATATTCAACAAGAAGTTGATTATTTATTACAGCTAGTAGGACTAGAAGAAAAAAGTGGGTCGTATCCACAGCAATTATCAGGTGGACAGCAGCAGCGAGTTGCATTAGCAAGAGCATTAGCAGTCAAACCGAAAGTGCTTTTATTAGATGAGCCATTAAGTGCGCTAGATGCTCAAATCCGAAAAAAACTACAAGTGCAGCTACGCCAAATTCAACAGGAGCTTAAGATGACGATGGTGCTCGTGACGCATGATCAAGATGAAGCGATGAATGTATCAGACCGCATTGTCGTGATGAATAACGGAAAAATCGAACAGCTCGGTACACCGACAGAAATTTATACGCATCCGAAAACAGAATTCATTGCGAAATTTATCGGGAACTACAATGTATTTTCAAGACGCGAGCTAGAAGCAATAATTGGACAGAAACTTACAGCACAAGGGGAACGTTTCGCCATTCGCCCAGAAGTGATAGTAATCAATTCCGAGCAACCGGGCATTAAGACAAGAGCAATCGCTAAAAATATACTGATGAAGGGCAATGTACTAAAAATTGATTTTGAAGCGAACGGACAAGTATTTCAAGTTGAGCAACTGCATCAGCAAGGCAATCAAATTGATATTAATCGTGACTATATTTTAACGATTGCTGAAGATGATGTGATTTCGCTCATATGAAAACAGCAAAAGAAAAACACTTTGAGCTACATTAGCAAATGGTCCATCTGGTAATGAAGGTATCTGTGCGTATAGTGGCGAGGCAATCAATTTTGACGAAAGTAGGTCATGAAATGTTAATCGATTATCACTTACATTTGGAGGAAGGGCCATACAATGCTAAATGGCTAAACCGTACGATTCAGGCACTTGCGACAATGACGGATGAATTTCAGCTCGATAGCCAAAAGCTACAAATGGAAAAGGCAATTCAGCAGTTACATAGTCGAATGACGCATGGTTGTTATAGTGAGCAGTGGCTGGATCTTTATTTAAAGCGTGCCTTGCAACTAGGTATTCAAGAGATAGGCATTGTCGATCATTTATATCGCTTTGAAGAAACGAGGGCATATTTTGAAAAATATATGTTGCTGGATGAGCGGGAAGAAGTGGGGAAATTACAGCGGCAATGGCTGGATCAAGTCATGACGCAAAATATGGAGCAATTTGTTTCGTGTATTGAGCGGGCAAAGGATAAATGGGCGCAGCATGGGATTGCGTTAAAGCTAGGGTTGGAGTGTGATTACTTTGTTGATGGAGAAAAGGAATTAAGAAGCTTAGTTGAAGGTTATGATTGGGATTTTTTGATTGGATCTGTCCATTTTATCGATGGTTGGGGGTTTGATAATCCGGAATTACAACATCGTTTCCAAAGTTTTGAGCAAGAAACGCTTTACAATCACTTTTTTGAAACAGTAGAGCAAATGATTTTAAGTAAGCAATTTGACTTTATTGCCCATTTAGATAATTTGAAGGTGTTCAATTATCGCGTACAAAATGAAGCATTTATGCATGCATGGTATGAGCGTATTGCAAAGGCATTAAAGGAATCGGATGTTGCGACAGAAATTAATTCCGGTTTATATTATCGTTATCCTGTGCAGGAAAGTTGTCCGTCTCCATCTTTTTTACGTGTGTTAGCAGCGCATCAAATTCCTATTACATTAAGCTCGGATGCCCATTATCCCGATGATTTAGGCAGCTTTGTCGCGGACAATGCAAATCAACTAAAACAATTAGGCGTGACGGAAATTGCCACATTTTCAAAGCGTATTCGCGAGATGAAAGTATTGTAAAAAACGCTATTTTGAAATAGCGTTTTTTGTTTCCTATTATGGATTTTTTGGAGCCTTTAATGCGCTTAATGCCCTCTTCACAATGGCTTCAATCGGTTTTTCCTCGCACATTTGAATCATAAGCTGAGGATACTCGGTTGTTAGTTTTTCTTTTAATAAATTTAAAATGAATTTATTGTTTTTTAAGACACCACCATTTAAAAAGAATAAGTGATAGCCATGTGTATAGTTAGCCTTTTTTAATACGGTCGTGCTTAAAAGGAATAGCTCAAGTACCGCTTGTTCTGCGATTTTTTTAGCGATGTTATCGTGTTGATCGACCGCCTGTTGTAAAAACGAAGCTAAGTTCGCTAATTGCGTATTTGTATATTCTTCACTATAAATCCAGTTTAATAACGCGTCACTATCCTCTAGCTTATAAGCCTCTAAAATGAGCTTTGTCAGCGCGGTTGGTTCATTACGACCATCGACAGTACGGAAAATCGCCTTGGCGATATGCTTTCCAATCCAGTAGCCACTGCCTTCATCACCAACACGATGTCCCCAGCCACCAGCGCGGAAAGTTGCTTGACCTACGACACTATAACAAATCGCACCTGTACCTGAAATTAACAATGTTGCATTTTCTTCACATAGCCCCTTTAGCGTAGCTTCTACATCATTTTCGATTATAATTGTGCCACATGTAAACGAAGAACGGGTAATGCTTTGTTCAATAATTTCTTCAAGAATGATTTTGTCACGGTTCGTATCTATTCCAGCCATCGCAAAAACTGCAACATCTAGATGGATTGCTGGAAGATGTGCCGCTGCACTTCGCATCAACCCAATTAATACATGCTGGACGCTTTCTACTCCAACTGCTTGATAGTTAGAGCCTGTTGAAGTAGCGCTAAAAAGTTCACGACCGTCTGCTGTACGAATAGACATCGTAGTTTTTGTGGCGCCACCATCGACCGCAAGAATATATTGATTACTCATGTTCATCCCACCCTTGTAAAATTTTTTCAAGCTGCTCTTCTGCATGTAATATCGCATGTGATTTTTGTTTTAACCATTGTTCGAGCTGTGCCGATAAATTTCCTGCCTCTAATAATGAAGTACGCATCGTTTGTGGTGCGGGCCCGCCCTTTAATGTACGAATTTTTACGAAAAACTCAGGCTGAATTGCTTGGTAAAAGGACATCTCTGTGATCTTTAACGACGAACCTGTAACATGTAACGCTTTTTCGTTAGCTAATTCCCATGTGAGACTTGCCAGTGATTCTTCCTTATTCGACACAAGCTCATTAACACAAAGACTGACAACTTTATGTGCCTGACGGAAGGAGATATTTTCTGAACGAACAAGTGTGTCTGCCAGTTCAGTTACGTTGGCAAAGCTATTTTGTGCTCGTTTTAATAAGCTTTCTTTATTCACATCCATAGTAACAATGAGACTACCAAAAAGTTTATAAATCCCAACTAAACGGTCAATCGCGCGCCATAAATAAGGCTGCATATCATCTTCCGTATCGACAATATCTCCAAACGGTGTATTGTGAATCATTTGCAGTACGGTGCCTGTATCACCAACAACAGAGGAAAGTAGGGAACGGGTATGTTCTATCGAAACGGGATTACGCTTTTGTGGCATGATGGAGCTCACTTGAACATATGGAATGGCGAGTTGGAAGGCATTGAATTCTTGGGTTGCCCACAGTAGGAAATCCTGTGAGGTACGCCCCAGGTTAAGGGCAGCAAGTTGAACAACACTTGCGGCTTCTGCAATATAATCTGCTCCGGCAACCGCGTCCCAAGCGTTTTCAATCAGTTCATCAAAGGCAAGTAGTTCCTGCATTCGCTCGCGATTAATTGGAAACCCTGTCGTTGTCAATGCTGCTGCCCCCATACTACTTCGATTAATAGTTGTATAGGCGGCTTGCATCCGTTTATAATCGCGTGTTAGCTGATCGATTACCGCCTTTAAATAATGGGCAAAGGTTGTAGGCTGTGCTTGCTGTGTATGTGTGTAGCCAATCATAATCGTTTCCACATGTTCCTCAGCAAAGGCAATTAATGTGCTGCGCAAACTAAGTAATTCCTGCATGAGCGTGAGTATTTTTTTTCGGAGCGTCATCCGATAAATGGCGATCCCCATGTCATTTCGACTACGCCCAATATGCAAATTACCTGAAATATCACCACCAAGCTCAATTAATTTATTTTCAATACGGAAAAATAAATCTTCAAACTGAGGGCTGTAATCACGTGTTTTGTAATATTCTAAGTCTAGTTTTTTAAGTGCCTGCCCAATTATCCGTGCTTCCTCAGAAGTGACTAATTTTTGCTCTTCTAACATTTTTAAATGGGCGATATGAATTTGAACCATCGCCTCTAAAAAATGCTGGCGAGCTTCATTATAAGCTGGCTGTAATACCATTTGGCGATAGCTGTTCGACGGGAATTGAACCCCCTCTTCCTCGTTAATACGATTTCGAAAATCTTGAAAGAACATCAATTATTCGCCTCCAATCATTCGGATGAAACGAGCTGCTTACCATCGTAATTGTTATTTAAACAATCTACGGAAATGTTTTTCTGAATATTCTTACAGTTTATCAAATTGATTGTGCTGTTGCTATCTTTTTTAAAGACAATTCGAATGGGGTTATTTGTAAATCTATAAATTATGCAGTTTATTAATTTTCGTACTTAATTACTTGTTTTACTTTAAAAAGTATGAAATTTCATATTTAATTATTGCAAAATTAGATATTATATGATAAAAATTTAATTGTTAGATAATTTATATTTTGTAAATTAAATAATTACTTGGAGGTCTTCAAAATGAGATTACAAGGTAAAGTAGCGATTATTACAGGTGCAGCAAACGGTATGGGTGCTGAAGAAGCAAAACTATTTGCAAAAGAAGGCGCGAAAGTTGTTGCAACGGATTTTAATGAAGCAAGATTACTTGAAGTGGAAGCGGAAATTAAAGCTGCCGGAGGTGAAATAACAACTATTAAGCAAAATGTTACTTCTGAGGACGAATGGAAAGTGGTCGTGGCAAAAACAGTTGAGTTATATGGTAAAGTCGATATTCTTGTAAATAATGCGGGCGTTGCGAGTCCAAATAGTTTCGCTAATATGGAAATGGACGAATGGAACTCCGTTATGGATATCAACTTAAATGGTTGTGTTCTAGGAATGAAATACTGTATTCCAGAAATGAAAAAAGCAGGCGGCGGTTCTGTCGTTAATATTTCTTCTATTGGTGGTATTGTAGGGATGGCGGGATCAAGCCCTTATACAGCTGCAAAAGGTGCGTTACGTGCCTTATCAAAATCAGCTGCAGTTGAATATGGAAAAGATAAAATCCGTGTGAACTCTGTACACCCGGGTATTATCGTAACACCTATGACAGCTCCTTCAATGGAACTGGCAATGCCTTATTATGAACTACATACGCAATTACCTTACTTTGGTAAACCAGAAGATGTAGCGTATGGCGTAGTATTTTTAGCAAGTGATGAATCTAAATTTATGACGGGTGCAGAGCTTGTCATTGACGGTGGATGGACAGCACTATAAAATTATGGAATCATGGAATGAGAGCAATCTTGTTCGATGATTCTTTTTATTTTCATTTAGTGGGAGTCTAAACTCCCACTAATTCAAAATCTGGACGCAATTAAGCCAAGGTGAAATTGACTAATAGATCTTCAAACAAGATTAAAGGAATTTATACAGATAGGTGTGATGTACTTGAAACTGGATGCAAGACAAGTTAAATCCATAAAAAAAATGCATAAAGCATATCTTTCATTACTCATAAAATCGCATGAAAATATGTCAATTCACAATATTTGTTTAGAAGCGGATGTAACGAGGCCAACTTTTTATAAATTTTACAAGGATCCAATGGAACTTCGCCTACATTTGCATGAAACTTTGTTGCAAGATTTAAAGGCATGTTTGAAAATTAGCCATCCAAAAGAAATGGCGGATTTTGGTCCAGAAGAATTGCCAGAAAATATGTTGGGGCTCTTTGAACATATTTTAGAAAATCAATTAGCCTATGAGGTTTTATTAGTTAATAAACCAGATGGATTTTTTATTAAAGCATTTAAGGAAATTTTGCTGCAGTATATTGAAGATGGAATTGCCACGACAAAATTTCTGCCAAAAGATATACGAGCGGAAAAGATGTTTATTTTTCATTATGTGGTAGGTGCTTATATTGAGAGCATTACTTGGTGGCTACAGAATAACTGTAAGCAAGATACTTCTTATATGGCGTTGAAATTACTCGAGCTTTCCTTGCACGGTCCCTATAAAATAGAAATTGAATGGAAAAAGTAAATTAGTTCCAGGTACATGGATGTTCATGCACTTGGAGCTTTGTAATAATGAGCGCCCTCTGAACAGGGAAGTCTATTCAACGTTCAGCACTTTGAATCTTTCTTTCCCGGGAGTAGTCATAAGCGCATATGTTTTATCGTTATATTCAATTAGTGTAAATAGACTTATTTGATTGGCAATATTATTTAAGTTATTCATCCGTTCCTCTTTACAGAAAATGGTTTCTTAGTGACAGCTATTTACTTTCAATACTTTGCTGCTGAATAAAGGCAGGTTTATTACTTTAGAAGTAAACTCTCATATTGGATAAATGTATGTTATTAAAGAAATAAAGCCCCAAATAAGTGCTAAGTGCCATAATTTTGTTTTCTTCAGGATATATCCAACTGATTCATTGTCATATAATTGGTTAAAATCCATAATTTTCAACGTTTTATTGTATAATAAATAAGTAAGTATCTTTTTTTATAAGGGGCGGATTCATATGATTATCGTAACAACTGAAAACATTGCGAATCATCAAATTACAGAAGTAATAGGTCCGGTATTTGGTTTAACTGTAAGAGCTAGAGGGATTGGAAAAGATATCGTTGCTTCACTAAAGGGGCTTGTAGGTGGAGAAATCAGCCAGTATACAGAAATGCTTGAAGATGCTAGAAAGCAAGCAATGGATCGAATGGTGCAAAATGCTTCGGCAATGGGTGCAAATGCGATTATTATGATGCGTTTCGACTCAGGTGAAATCGGTCAAAATATGAGTGAAATTGTAGCATACGGAACAGCTGTTATTGTGGAAAAGAGATAGCCAATGGTATGGATTTTAGGGTTTTATGGTATCCAATTGTTAATTCTTATTGTTTTGATAATCGGATCATGGTTCTTTTGGGATCGCCGCTTCAAAACAAAACACGGCAAGCAAGTTCCAAAAGGTTTCGAACGTACAAATGAGATATCAATTGATCCGAGTACAAATAAGCGATTAATCGTTTACTTCAATCGAGAAACTGGCGAACGGTTCTATAAAGAAGAAAATAGCAAATAAAATGAAAAGGCGCCTGCTTCAAACAGGTACCTTTTCATTTTTTATTTTACAAAAATATTTTGCCATAGCTGTCACAAATGGCTACCAATTTCAGTTATATATGTAAGAGAGGAGGGGAACGTTTTGACTGCATCAAATACATCCAAGGAAAAGGTTGATTTAGCTATAAAAACGATCGTAGAACAAGTTCAATCAGGTGATGTCCATGCCTATACCGAAATCATTCGTAGCTTTCAAAAACAAATATATATTTACTGCTATTATTTATTAGGAAACAAGGAAGAAGCGGAAGATGCTGCACAAGATATTTTTATAAAAGGTTTAGAAAACATTCGTAATTTTTCTTATACGGTCTCATTCTCAGCATGGCTTTATAAAATTGCGCATCATCATTGTATTGATTTACTTAAAATGAAAAACAAAGGTTATAAATTTTGGACAAGCTTTAAAAAGGAACAAGCATACGACCAGAGTCATAGACAAGCGTACGAATATGACGATTTCATTCATGAATTATTAGAAAAGTTAAATGTGGACGAAAGAAGGATTCTGCTGCTCAGGTCGATCGAGGAATATAGCTTTGATGAAATTGCTTCGATTATGGAATTGAAATCAACGACGGTTCGAAAAAAATATGAGCGATTACGTAAAAAATTGCTGAAAGAAAAAAAGTTAGGAGGGGAAATTTATGAACACTCGCTCAAAACAGGAGGATAAAGAGGTAGATCAATTAGAAAAAATCATTCGAGAAACACCTGTGGAAGTGGATTTAGTAAATCGGACAATGAGCAAATATGAAAGTAGTCGTGATACAAAGCCGTCTGAAAAAATTAGAACCCGTAAGAAATTGCGTCAAAGAGTCATAATGATCACTGCCTCCGCAGCAATGATTTTTAGTTTGATCATTGTTACGGGTTTAATTTCACCAACGATGGCTGCGACGATGAAAGAAGTGCCCTTATTCTCCTCTATTTTTAAATTTGCAAGGGATCTTGGTCTACAAGCCGCGGATGAAAAGGGGCTCTCAACAAAATTGAATACAAGTGTTACGCATGAAGGCTTTACATTAAATGTAACAGAAGTAGTGTATGACGGTACACGTGTTGTTATTGGGATTGAGCGCCCTCATAAAGAAGGTGAATCTTCAAACGAAACTTTATTAGATCGAATTAGTGATATTGACTTTTTACTAAATGGAAAAGTAATGGATCCCACTATTTTTAGTGGTACTCTTATGCATCCAACTAAGGATAATAATTCCGCAATTTTTGAATTTGCAGATATGAAAAATCAAGGAGGGGAACCTTTTCCTAAACAGTTTAATTTAACGCTTTCTACTACAATTAAGGGTATTTCTGAACCTTTTACATTTGATATTCCCATGAAAAGCATAGGTGATAATAATGTAATTTTACAACCGAAGCTAAGCCGCCAACACAATAATATTCAGTTTTCTATTGACCAAATTGAGCTCACGCCGATTACAACGTTAATCACGACAAGAACTGCTTTACTGGATAAATCCATAATGATAGGTTCTCAGGAAAGGATTCATATAAAGGTATTTGATGAGCAAGGACATGTATTACAATGGTCTAGCGGGATTGGGGGGCGTGAAACAAATGATGGCAGTAGCGATTTTATTAGTGGTTTACGCTCTGAACCATTTGAAACCTTACCAAAAGCTCTTACAATCAAACCGTATATCTATCTTTATAATGAATACCCAAAAGGATCATTTAAAATGGATGAAAATGGCGAACCCATCATTCAATACATTCCAGAACTAGAGGTGACAATACCGATTAACTCACAACAATAAGATAGTAGAGTAAGTGAGACAGTCCGTACTTTTTTTATTATCCAGCATTCACTTTTATAGCGTTTTTACAAATATTACTTTCATACAATATGAACCAGGGGCTGTCCCAAAAAAGTTTTTTGAACTTAAAATGTGCAAAATATGAAGTGCCGAAACGTTAATTTAACATCGTTTCGGCATTTTTTAATTAAAGTAATTTAAAAAAATGTAGTTGTAAAGACATTAGTTGTATTAATTATATCTAGTTTAGAAGAAAGAGCATTGATATTAATACTAGCACTCTTAATAGTTACCGCTTAAATTTTTCCAATGGATTGGAGGATGTTTATCAAAAATTCATTTATTTCGAAAAGTGTTTTCTTCGATACTTGTTTGAATGAAAAAGGAATCTTTAGTTCAATCTATAGAGAACTTCAATACAGGATATTGTGTTGGCGAAAATCATGATGAACTCATTTTGGATTTATCTTGATAAATCGGAATCATTCGTCATTTTACAACTTACTAACTTTTTGTTAAAATTGCGTTTCAAAGACTGTCGAAAATTGTCGAAAAATGAATTTTCAAAAAACGAGAGTTCTCTTCCCAAAAATATTAAGAAGGTGTCTATTATGAACGTGCTATGGGGAATTGGCGGTATGTTTACCGTCTTATTAATTGCTTTTCTTTTATCTAGTGCTAAAAAGTCAATTAAGTGGCGAACAATTTTAGCAGGATTAGCGATTCAACTTTTATTTGGTTTTATTGTTTTGAAATGGGAAGCTGGTCGTGAGGTACTTGTAGGTTTCTCCAACGGAGTACAACATTTAATATCTTATGCGAATGAAGGAATTTCTTTCGTATTTGGACCTGCAGCAGATACAGAAAATTTTGGGTTTGTTTTTGCGTTTCAAGTATTAACCGTTATCATTTTCTTCTCTGCTTTAATCTCAGTTTTATATTATTTAGGCATAATGCAATTTTTTATTCGCATTATTGGTGGAGGACTTTCAAAAATCCTTGGGACAAGCAAGGCCGAGTCGATTTCAGCAGCTGCGAATATTTTTGTCGGTCAGACAGAAGCACCACTTGTCATTCGACCGTTTATCAGTAAAATGACGAAATCTGAGCTATTTGCCGTTATGACAGGTGGGTTAGCATCAGTCTCTGGTTCCGTTTTAGTTGGGTATGCATTGTTAGGTGTGCCTCTAGAATACTTACTTGCAGCGAGCTTTATGGCCGCTCCTGCTGGATTAGTTTTAGCTAAAATTATGATTCCAGAAACGGAAGTTATCGATGAAGGAAACTTTAAGTTAGAAAAAGATGATTCTTCTGCTAATGTAATTGATGCAGCTGCACGTGGAGCAAGTGATGGGATGAAGCTTGCAGTGAATGTTGGAGCGATGCTACTAGCTTTTATAGGTATTATCGCGCTGCTTAATGGTATACTTGGTGGTTTAGGAAGTTTCTTTGGTTTTGAAGGCTTAACACTTCAAGGGATTTTAGGTATCCTGTTTTCACCATTAGCTTTTGCAATTGGTGTTCCGTGGGAAGAAGCTGTACAAGCTGGTTCGTACATTGGGCAAAAACTTGTGTTGAATGAGTTTGTTGCTTATTCATCATTTGCGCCAGATATTGCAGAGCTTTCTGATAAAACAGTTATTGTAGTAAGTTTCGCTTTATGTGGGTTCGCAAACTTAAGCTCAATGGCAATTTTGCTAGGTGGCTTAGGATCATTAGCACCAAATCGCCGTACAGATATT
Source organism: Solibacillus sp. R5-41 (assembly GCF_002736105.1). Lineage (NCBI taxonomy): Bacteria > Bacillati > Bacillota > Bacilli > Caryophanales > Caryophanaceae > Solibacillus > Solibacillus sp. R5-41. The sequence continues at coordinate 139,918 of NZ_CP024123.1, forward strand.
GCGCGTTTAGGAATTAGAGCTGTTACTGCGGGGATGTTAGCATCCTTATTAAGCGCGGCAATAGCAGGGATGTTTATTTAAACCAGAAAAAATAATTTAGTTTTGGCACCTACTGTACATGTACAATAGGTGCTTTTTTAGTCTTGAAAAATAAGATTTTTATCCTATTCAATTAAAATCAACTGAATACCCATATCGGAATAAAAAAGGGTTACATAAGTATGGTCGTTAAATCTTATATTTTCAATTACACTTAAACTAAAGGAACACGCTGAACGTTAATACCTGCACTTTTATTGTTTATAGATATTATCATTTAAATGGGCATCTGTAATAAAGTAATCTAGTGAGCAAATTTTTATCGCAAAATCCCGTTCGAATTTTGTATGGTCCGCTACAACGTATATGGTTTGTGCTGCGCGAACGATATTTCGTCTTGTCAAAACTTCCTCAAAGCTAAAATCAGACAAACCATTTTTTAATGAAATACCGCTTGCCTCGTATTCATGTGAAATGGCAAGAAGTACATGGAAATCCATTCAACGAAGAAGATGTGAATCGATTGTATGAGCAGTTTGAGAAACAATTAATGGTTTCTCTTGCTGAATATACAACACCAATCCCGGGTGTCATTGAAACAGTAGAATGGTTGCGTGCTAACAATATTAAAATTGGTTCAACTACAGGATATACAAAAGAAATGATGATGGTTGTAGTACCGGAAGCGAAGAAAAAGGGGTATTCACCAGATCATATTGTCACACCGACCGATTTAGCAAACGTGGGACGTCCATATCCATATATGGTTTTTGAAAATATGCGTCAACTACAATTAAGCAATGTGCAACATGTTGTCAAAGTAGGAGATACATCTTCAGACATTAAAGAGGCGCTACATGCTGGTGTTTGGGCAGTAGGGGTTATTGTTGGGAGCTCAGAAATGGGTGTTAGTGAGGAAGAATTTCAACAGCTAACAACAGAGCAGCAACAACAGCTTATTGAAAAAACACGTGTGAAGTTTGAATCATACGGTGCACATTTTACAATTGAAACAATGCAACAGTTACCACAAATTGTAGGGGAAATTGAAGCAAACTTGGAATAAACAATTTTTTATAGCATCAAAAGAATTTAAAATCTCTTTAGGCTGCTTGATTTACATGTCAAATGGGGGTGAAGTAGCCCAAATTTATTAGAATCACCACCCCTTTTCATATCAAAATAAGGCACTTCTTGTTCAGTTTTGAACAGGAAGTGCCTTAATTAATTACGCCTTGGCATAATTGTGTCCAGATTTTTTTCGAGCTTGCTCGAAAAAAATCTGTGACATCCGCCGGGGGTTTAACTTGATTCATCTCACACTTATAGAAGTGGAGGACGTCTACTGAAGCAAGTTAAATGGTATGAAGGAGCTTTTGTTGCGCATGTTAATAGTCTAAATGAAAAATTTCTATTTTTTAGTTTTCGTTTCTGAGACTGATTTCATAAGATCTGTAAATTCTTTAGAAAATTCCTCTCTCACTTTGTTGGGGGCAATCTTTTGGTTTTTCGGTGTTTGGGGTAAGGAACCTTTGTTACTGCTTTTACCTTGTTTATTATCTCTTCCCATGATTATCTCTCCTTTCATTTTGAATCCTTCTTAATATGGCATGGAAACCGTTTTTTAATCACAAAAAATAAATTAAATTGACCAGAAAAGTAATTAACGAACCACATCTTTTTCAACAATTTATATGAACGATAAAAAAACCAGCATATCGAAATATACTGGTTAATATCTAAAATTTAATAATAATAAAACTTTATTCAGCTGGAGCAGAGACTTTGTGCCGTTTTCTCGCGGCGAAATAAGAAGGTAAAACCATACCGATTAACACGAGAATAATTCCTCCTACTTGTATTGCTGTTAACGTTTCTTTTAACACGATGACAGATACGATAATCGCAACGGGTAATTCTACCGCGCTAAGTATCGGAACAAGTCCTCCTCCAACTTTCGGTGCAGCGACTGAGAATAATAAAATTGGTAAAATAATGCCGAAAAGTCCGAGCACTAAACCGAATTTCCATAAGCCTGCTGTAAGTTGTCCATTCCAAATGATTTCAGGTGATAGGAAGATTGAAACGACGATAAGTGAAACGATGGATAAAATAAATGTTCGTCCAATCATTGTCACCCCTGCTACTGGACGCGCATTAATTTGTAAAAAACCTGCGAAGCTAAAGGCAGCTGCAAAACCAAGTACCCAACCTTGCCAAGCAATTTGTGATAAATCGACATCAATAATGCCTGCTGCAAGAATCGTCCCGGCCAATAAAAACGCTAATGAAATGAGTTCTATGCGGCTTGGGGGACGCTTTTTAATAATGCAGTCCATAAATAGACCAATCCAAGTAAATTGGAAGAGCATAACAACTGCGAGTGAAGCTGGTAAATAATTTAAAGATTCTCCGTAAACAATTCCGGTAAAGGCAGTTAACACACCTGCACATATAAGGAAAAATACGTCGGATTTCGTGAGCTTTGGTAATGTTCGCTGTGTCGCGATAAATAACACGAGGGCAAGTAAAAAACCAAAAACATATTGGCTAGTAACGGCCTCGGAAGAAGTGTATCCATGTTGCATTGCTACTTTTACGATTGTCGATAAAATACCGTAACTACTAGAGGCAATGACAATCATTAGGGGGTAAATCCAATTTGCTTTCATGTTGTTCCGTCCTATTCTAATGAAGCGATTTCACCATATGATGAAACGGTTCGTCTATAATTGTCCAAGGCTCTGTGACATCAAAGCCCATACGTTCATATAAACGACGTGCATCAAGTTTTTCGAGTTCTACATTTAATGATAATTTTTGGTATCCTAGTTTTCGCCCATGTTCTTCAGCGAATTGAAGAAGCTTTGTCCCAATACCGAGACCGCGAGCCTCTTTTGACACACAAATGGTATCAATATAATATTCGTCCTCATGAGCTTCCACATCAATCGTTAGGCGAATTCCTTTTTGCGCAAGCTGTGCTTCGAGCTGGCTATCAAGTATTGCCCCTTTTATTCCATCATATAAAACAACAATCCCTTGCACTGTATCATTTGCTACAGCAACAAATGTATTCAAATAGGAATGTCTGTTTGACGTTTCTTTTACAAGCTGTTCTAAGGTAGCAATTATTTTTGGTAATTCTTGCTCGCCCGTCAAATTATTGGCTATATCTCCAATCGCATCAGAAATTAAAGGAGCAATTGCTTTTGCATCGGCAATTTCAGCTTGTCTAATAAAAATGTTCATATTAAATCCTCTCCTTATCCAACAAATTATAACAGAAATCTGAACAGTAAGCTGAAATGGAATAGTTCAGAATAGTTTAAAGCTTTATCGAAATCATAGTTCTATGGTAAATTAAGAGGAATAAAATGTCGGAGGTTAGACAACTCATGAGTCAGTCAGACAAGGATTTCATTTTAGTATATGGAGATGCTTTTGTTGATTATATCGCAAATGACCAAACGAATACGTCATTTACAAAATATCTAGGTGGTGCAACGATTAATGTTGCGGCAGGCATTAGCCGAATTGGTGCTCCATCTGCGCTTATTACCATTACAGGGGATGATGAAACATCTCAATTTTGTCGCGAGGAAATATTAAATGAAGGCGTAAATTTAGATTATGCAATTTACGACCCAAGTAAACGTGTAAGTGGCGTTTATGTACATTTAAACGAAAATTGTGAGCGTGAATTCAAAGATTATATAGACGAGACTCCAGCGCTGCAAGTGTCACCGGTGCAATTACAAGAGGCAGCATTTAAACGCGCTTCTATTTTTAATGTGTGCTCAGGGACAATGTTTGAACCGACAGCACTTGCAACGACACGTGCTGCGGTTGACATGGCGAAGGACAAGGGTGCTATTTTAGCGATTGATGCGAATATCCGTCCATTGCGTTGGAACTCAGAGCAGCAATGCCGAGAAACGATTGCTTCATTTTTTGAAGATGCGGATATTTTAAAACTTACGGATGAGGAACTATTTTTCTTAACAGAAACGGATACAATCGAGGATGGCTTAGCAAAATTAGACGAACTATTAGTGCCGATTGTACTTATTACAGTTGGGGCTGACGGTGCTTATGCGGTATTGAATGGTGAGATTATCCATGTAACGGTAGACCCTATCGTTCCAGTAGATACAACAGGTGCTGGAGATGCCTTTATGGCAGGCGTTTTGCGTTATGTTCATTTTAATGGTCTTCCAACTGTCGTAGAAGAATTAATTAAGTGTGTGTCATTTGGCAATAAATTAGGTGCAATGGCAGCAACTAAACCAGGAGCTTTAACGGCACTACCAAGTTTTGAAGATATTAAGCATCTAATTGAAGAATAATGGAGGGATCGCAATGAATCGTCATTATAATGAGTTAGTAGTAGGTCGAATTTTTATTGGCAGTGCTGAGGATACCGAACAAGCTGTCCTATCCGAGCAAATTGATACGGTATTTGATGTACGTGTCAATGGACGTGAAGGTGAGCAAGCATACAACTATATTCACGCACCGATTACCGAAGAGGCAACAGCTGAAACAATTAAAGTAGGCGCGGTAAAATTAGCAGAAGCTTATCAAGCGGGTGAAAAAATTTATATTCATTGCGGTAGTGGCACAGGCCGTGCGGGTGTAATGGCTGTGGCGACATTATTAGAAATTGGGGTCACATCGAATTTGGATGAGGCAATCTCACAGGTGAAAAACGCACGTCCAGCAGTCAAAGTACGTGAAAACATGCAGGCTGCTCTTGAAACACTTTATAAATAATTTTAAAAACGAAATCGCTCTTAATTAAGTGATTTCGTTTTTTTTGTTGTATTTAAATTTTGTTTTGCAACTATTGGTTGACAAATGCATAAAAAATTAACGTACATTCGCTATTTTTTTCCATTTAATTTCATTATAGTGAGTAGTAAGAGGAGGCATGCACCACATGCAAAACTTTCAATTTGCCCAAATATTTACGGAGCGCCGAAAAGAACTACAGGTTACGCAAGAACAAATTGCGCACTATGTCGGTGTATCACGCGCGGCAGTTTCGAAGTGGGAGAAGGGGCTCAGTTATCCCGATATCACACTTTTGCCGAAGCTCGCGACTTATTTCAATGTGTCGATTGATCTTCTTCTGGGTTATGAACCGCAAATGACGAAGGAGCGGATTATGTCTACTTATGCAACGTTTGCCATAAGGCTTGGGAATGAGCCGTTCGAACAAGTAGATCAACAAATCGACGAAATGTTAGCAGAATATTACTCATGCTTTCCATTTTTGTTAAAAATAGCGCAACTCTATATGAATTATTATCCGAAATCTACTAATCCTGATCAAATATTAGAAAAATGTCTTACACTATGTGAGCGCATAAAAACGCAAAGTCACCATTATCAGCTATCTAATGAAGCGAAGATTTTAGAGGCCTATATTTATATAATGCAAGGAAAACCAGAGCAAGTGCTTGAATTATTAGGAGAAGAAGCGGTCGTGCAATACGGCTCGGAGCAACTTATTGCAACGGCGCATACAATGCTTGGTGCTCAACATAAGGCGAAGGAAGTTTTACAAGTAAGTATGTATCAACAAACAGTTGGGTTAATCTCAAATGCAACGGAAACACTATTGCTTGAAATTGATCATTCCGCTTATTTTGAAGAAACAATAAAACGTACGCAGCAGTTGCTTGATACTTTTCAAATTGCGAATTTAAATCCTAACATAGCGCTCGTTTTTTATATTAAAGCAGCCGGTGGTTATATGATGAAAGATCAAACAGAGCAGGCGCTTCAAATGATTGAGCGCTACACAAAAGTTTGCAGCACATTAAAATTCCCACTGGAGCTAACGGGAGATAGTTATTTTTATAAGCTCGGTCAATGGATTGATCAGCAGGAGCGAATTGATAAACAAGCACCACGAGATAATTTGTCGATTAAAAAGGATCTTGTCGCAAGCGTTACAAATTATCCATTGTTTAGCGCATTACAAGATAATGCACAATTTAAAATCATCATGACGAATTTACAAAATCATTTACAACTAGAGGAGGAATTATAGTGGAAGAACTAGCGAGTTTGAACTGGGCACTAATTGCACCGCTACTCATTTTACAATTTATATTGGCCCTTGTTGTTATCGTTGATATAGTGCGTAACGGCGCAACGAATGGACCGAAATGGTTATGGGTGATTGTTTCATTATTTGTTACAACAATTGGACCGATTTTATATTTTATTTTTGGACGTAAAAGCCAATGATGTGTATTCAAGTAGAGCAATTATCAAAACAATTCGGTGAGCAAGAAGTTGTCGATCACGTGTCGTTTACACTGGAGGAACATACAGCTACCGCCCTCATTGGTCCGAATGGCGCGGGTAAAACGACAACACTATCGATGCTAGCAGGATTATTGCAACCAACAAAAGGTCAAATTATTATGCCAGGCATTACCGATATTCGAAGTGCAATTGGCTTTTTACCACAGTATCCACAATATTTTTCATGGCTAACAGCATTTGAATATTTGGAAATGACGGCGTGTTTAAGTGGTATGGAAAAACGAAAGGTCAAAAAAGAAGCACAAAAAATATTAGAATTCGTCGGTCTTGGTGCGTCGATGAATAAAAAAGTAGCAAACTTTTCAGGTGGTATGAAGCAGCGTTTAGGCATCGCGCAAGCTATTATCCATCAACCTAAATTATTGCTGCTAGATGAACCGGTTTCAGCGCTTGATCCTGTTGGACGTAGAGAGATTATGAACTTGCTAAAAGAGCTTCAACAGCAAACGACGATTTTGTATTCGACTCATATTTTAAATGATGCGGAGGAAATGACTGATCAAGTGCTCTTTTTACGGAACGGACAGCTTGTAGAGCAAGGGTCTCTTCAGCAAGTGCGTTCAAAATTTGATGAGCCACGTTATAAAATTCAGTTTGCATCAAGTGAAGAAGCAAGGCAGTTTACTAGTCAATCAGAGCTTGTAGCAAAGGCTGAACAAAATATTGTTTATGTGGATATAAGGAACGAAATACCGTCGATGCATCAGCTGCTTCAGCGTTTAGCGAGCGCGCCTTATCGAGTTGTAAAAGTGGAGCGAGAGACAGCGAGTTTAGAAGAGATATTTATGAAGGTGGCGGGAACAAATGAAACAATTTAATACATTGTTATTAAAAGAATGGCGTGAAAGCTTGCGTAGTTTTAAATTTATTTGGATTCCGATTGTCTTTGTTTTACTTGGTGTGAGCGATCCGCTCCTCAATTATTTTTTGGAGGACATTTTGAATGCAGTCGGTAATATGCCAGATGGATTTGCGATGATGATGCCCGAACTTCAAGCGGTGGACTTACTTGCTGCTTCTATGGGTCAGTTTCAAACAATCGGATTAGTTGTATTAATCGCAGCATATATCGGTACATTTAGTAAGGAACGTCAAAATGGCACCGCGACACTGTTATATGTACGTCCAATTTCTTTTACAGCCATGTTTTTAAGCAAATGGATTGTAGCAAGTAGTGTGGCAATCATTAGTGCAACAGCTGGCTATGCAGGAAGTGTTTATTATACGGTACTTTTGTATGGCAAGGTAGACCCTGCTCGCTTCTTGGCGATGCTTGGTACGTATTACACATGGCTTCTTTTAGTAATGGCCATTACTGTGGCAATGAGTGCGGCATTCAAAACACCGATTGCTACGGCGATAACGATTATTTTGATTCCCATTGGTTTGTTTATTGATGCAATAATTGGCGGTTTTTGGACGGTTACCCCATATAAATTGTCAACATACGGCATGCGTTTTATTGATGAATCGGTAACGATGCCAACGTTTTGGTGGACATTAACAATAACCGTTTTATTAATGCTTGCCTTTAATATTATAGGAATTTACTTTAGTAAAAAGCGAGCGAGTACGGTAAAGGTCTAGTATTTATATGAAGCAGGAGCTGCCAAATCAATTATAAAATAGTTGTAATATTTCATTTATATGGTATTGTAAAGTCATAATTTAATAAACTATTAAATGAGTGCTTATATTTTGAGATTAATAGGGAAATTAGTGAAAATCTAATGCAGCCCCCGCTACTGTAATAACTGATGAAATCACAAATATCACTGTCTAAGGATGGGAAGATGTGAGAGTAAAGTGAAGTTTAAGCCAGGAAACCTGCTTATTTAATTCGATTACTTACTTTTCGGTGGGAGAAGTGTAGATGAGAACTCAAATATGGCAGATCGTAGTAGATTCTATTTTTCGAAAATACGGTTTTTTGTATAAATTTTCAGATACCCAAACTTCTTTTATAAAAGAAGTTTGGGTTTTTTTTATTGGAGGGGAATGTTTTGAGTAAAGGAAAGATTTTTGTAGTGGGGTTTGGTCCTGGAGACCGAGAACATATTACAAAAAGAGCCGTCGATGCATTACAGCAAAGTAATCATATTATGGGTTATAAAACTTATGTAGATTTAATTCGCCATTTAGTAACAGCACAAACAATTGTCAGTACGGGTATGACCGAAGAGGTGTCGCGAGCGCAAGATGCTGTTAAACAGGCAGAGGCAGGAAATATCGTTGCGGTAATTTCGAGTGGTGATGCGGGCGTATATGGAATGGCTGGTTTAGTGTATGAAGTTTTAATTGAAAAGGGTTGGACCGAAGCAACAGGTATTGAGGTAGAGGTTGTACCGGGAATTTCAGCGATTAACTCCTGTGCGAGCTTACTAGGTGCACCAGTTATGCATGACTCTTGTACGATTAGTTTAAGTGACCACTTAACACCATGGACAGTCATTGAAAAGCGTATTGAAGCGGCGGCGATGGCGGATTTTGTAATAGCGTTCTATAATCCAAAATCAGGGCGGAGAACACGTCAAATTGCAGAAGCACAGCGAATTTTGCTGAAATATCGCTCTCCTGATACACCGGTAGGGCTGGTGAAAAGTGCTTATCGAGAAAGTCAAAATATCGTGTTAACGAATTTAGCGGAAATGTTAGATCATGACATTGGTATGTTAACGACAGTTGTAATTGGGAACTCATCCACGTTCTTTTACGATAATAAAATTATTACACCACGTGGATATCAAAGAAAATATACGCTTGGTGATGAAAAACAAGTTTGGAAACCGCATCAACGTTTGAAAAAAGAAGCAGAACCATGGGCGCTTGATCAAGAAACAGGAGAAGCGCAATCCGGCTATGAAAAAATAGAGGCAATTAAAGCAGGACAAAGCCCCAAAATAGTGTCTTTGAAAGAAGTAAGTGTAACTACTGTAGAACCAGTGCCAACAAAACTCCAACAACCTACAGCGGAAAAGTCAGCGCTTGAGATGGCAAGAATGGCATTAGCTTGTATATCAAACGAACCTGAGAAAACGGATTTTTTAGTACAGCAAGCAATCGAATCGATTTTTGAATTTGCCGTTTCACCAGGGGTAGCGAATAAAATGATTACACCAAAGCAAATGAAGGTACTTGCTGAAGTGGTTGGGGAAAATGGAACGCTAGAATATACACCAGATCATCGCTTTCATGTAAAAATCCCTACTGAAGCACCAGAAAAAATTGTTGGAATATTACGTGAAACTGGATTGTACGTGCTACCTATGGGGGATGTATTAAACATAAAAGCATGTGATTTTTGTTATGGAGAGAAAGCAGAATCTATTCCATATGCTGAGGAAATTATGGATACGCTTGCCGGTTTGAAGCTACCAAAGGAACTTCATGTTGGTTTTAATGGCTGTGGAATGGCTTGTTATCGCGCAGTTTTTGATGATATTGGAATTGTGTATCGTAAAAAGAAATTTGATTTATTTATTGGTGCCAAGCCAGTCGGTCGAACGGCACATGCAGCACAGCCAGTAGCAGAGGGATTAGAGCCAGATGAACTAATACCGTTATTAACGAAAATTGTTGAGGAATATAAAGAGCATGCACATCCAAACGAGCGCTTCTTTAAATACTTTAAACGCGTGAAGAAAATTGCCCATTTCACATACCAAGATATGAGCTGCAAAATTAAAGTAGAAGAAGCACCATGTGGAGATTAGGAGGAGTGGCATGATTTTATTTTTAGCAGGGACGAGCGATGCACGTGAGCTTGCCATTGAGCTACAAAAAAAGGGGCATTCATTATTAGCAACAGTCGTGACAGATTCAGCAGCAAATAGCTTGAAAGAATCTGGTATTGCCTATCATGTAGGGCGTCTTTCAATCGAAGAGATGGCGGCGATCGTTCATGAAAAGGGTGTCACAACGATTATTGATGCGAGTCATCCTTATGCGGAGGAAGCGTCAAAAACAGCAATGGCCGCAGCAGAGCAATGTAAGTTAACTTATATTCGTTACGAACGCCCACAACAACAATATGTTCATCCGCTAATAGCTGAAGTGGAAACATATGAAGAGGCGGCACTTATTGCGCGTGAGCATAAAGGAACCGTGATGTTGACGACAGGTAGTAAAACACTTGCCACATTCACGAAGCACTTGTTAATTGACTCCATCCGTTTAGTTTGTCGCATGCTACCAAACAAAGAAAATATGGAGAAGTGCGATTTATTAGGCGTTAAGCAACGTGACATTATAGCTATTCAAGGCCCATTTTCAAAAGAGTTAAATACAGCGTTGTACCTTCAATATGAGACAACACTTGTTATTACAAAAGAAAGTGGAAAAGTCGGTTCTGTTGATGAAAAGATGGATGCTGCATTGGAATTAAATATTCCGGTAATTTTAATTAAACGACCAAAAATCACTTATATAAATCAATGTTCTACATTTGAAGAAGTATTTCAAACACTTGGAGGAATTTAAAATGGCAAATATGAACTTTAATATGGATTTCGTACCTTTAACGGTAGACCCAGATAAAATTTACGATTACAGCTTTGCAATTATTAAAGAAGAGATGGGCGAGCACAACTTTACAGACGAGCAATGGTTAGTTGTAAGACGTGTAATTCATGCATCAGCAGACTTTGAATTAGGGCGCAGCATGATTTTTACAGACGGTGCAATAGAGGCAGGGATTCAATCCATTTTAGCAGGTCGTCATGTTGTTGCAGATGTACAAATGATTGAAAGTGGCTCTGGGCGTAAACGATTCCAAAAACATGGTGGAGATTTACATTGTTACATCGCGGATGAGGATGTTTCAAAAGAAGCGAAATCAATTGGCACGACGCGCGCAATTATATCCATGCAAAAAGCAACGAAATTACAAGAAGGCGGTATTTATGCCATTGGTAACGCGCCGACTGCACTTCTAGAGTTAATTCGTTTAATTAAAGAAGGGTTAGCAAAGCCAGATTTAATTATCGGTATGCCAGTAGGTTTTGTATCGGCAGCGGAATCGAAAGCGGAGTTAGCGATATTAGAAGGCATTCCATTCATTACAAATGTAGGACGTAAAGGTGGCAGTACGGTGACTGTAGCAGCATTAAACGCTATCTCGATTATGGCTGATGAACGAGCAAAGCAAACGAAATAAAAAAGACCCGTCACAAATGCGTCATGGTTACACAACAGGTGCGTGTGCTACAGCAATGACCAAGGCAGCCTTACAAGCTGTTGTGACTGGTCAAGTTCCTGATGAGGTCACGATTTATTTACCAGTGGGGCAATTTGCGACATTTAAGGTGGAAACGAGTGAAATCCAAGGCGATGCCATCATGTGTGAAACGATTAAAGATGCTGGGGACGACCCAGATGCAACACATAAAGCACGCATACAAAGTACGGTACGGTTAACGGACGTTCCGGGAATACATTTAGACGGAGGTTTAGGTGTAGGGCGTGTAACAAAGGCTGGTTTGCCAGTACCGGTCGGACAGGCAGCGATCAATCCCGTACCACGTAAGATGATTGCAGGTGTCGTTCAAGAAGCCATGGATGCATACGCGCTAGAACAAGGCGTTGAAGTAATTATTTCAGTACCAGATGGCGAAGAAATCGCCAAAAAAACATTGAATGGACGTTTAGGTATTCTTGGTGGCATTTCAATATTAGGTACACGTGGTACGGTCGTTCCATTTTCAAGCTCAGCCTATATGGCGAGTATTGTTCAGGCGCTGAATGTTGCGAAGGAAGCAGGGTGCGACCATGTTGTGATAACGACTGGCGGACGTAGTGAAAAATATGCCATGAAACAATATCCAGATTTACCGGAGGAATCCTTCATTGAGATGGGGGATTTCGTTGGGTTCACATTGAAGCATATTTCACGTAAGAAATTCGCAAAAGTATCGCTCGTTGGTATGATGGGTAAATTTTCGAAAGTTGCGCAAGGCGTTATGATGGTCCATTCGAAAAGTGCACCTATTAGCTTCGAGTTTCTAGCAAGTATTGCACAAAGACAAGGTGTTGAAGAACCATTATTAAGTGAGATTTTGACAGCAAATACAGCTTCTCAAGTAGGTGAGATTCTACAAGGGAATGAAGCGTTTTTTGAAGCCCTCTGTAAAAACTGTTGCTACTATGCATTAGCACATATGAATACACAAATTAGTGTGTCAACAAGTCTGTATGCCATGAACGGAGATTGTTTAGGAAAGGCTGAGAATATTGAAAAATTGCATGAAGATGATTGGTATAGGGGATAACGGCGTAAATGGTTTATTGCCACAATATATTGCCTGGATTAATAACTGTGATGTTTTAGTTGGAGGAGAACGCCATTTATCATTCTTCCCAAACTTCAATAAAGATAAGAAAATTATTAAAGGCGGTTTGTCAAAGCTTGTTGATGAATTACAACAGGAAACACGCAATGTTGTAATTTTAGTGTCGGGTGACCCGTTATTTTTTGGACTAGGTGGTGTGTTAGCGAAAAAACTACCATTAGAAATTTACCCGCATACAAGCTCTGTACAGCTAGCCTTTTCAAAAATGCAGGAAAGCTGGCAGGATGCTTACATCGTTAGTTTACATGGACGTTCGATAAAAGGCTTTGCTCAAAAAATCGATGGCCGAAAAAAGGTTGTGATTTTGACGGATGACAACAATACGCCACAAGCGATTGCTACGTATTTGAAACAATACGGTATGACGGAATACGAATCATTTGTCGCTGAAAATTTAGAAGGGGAAAATGAGTGCTGTCGTTTTATGACATTAGATGAAATGGAACAGGCTAGTTTTTCTCCTTTAAATGTTGTGATATTAAAACAATGTCAACCAGTTAAGCGTAGTGCAATTGGTATTGCAGATGAAGCATTCCATCAACGAAAGCCAGAAAAAGGCTTAATTACGAAAAAAGAAATTCGAGTACTTTGTTTGCAAGAGCTACAGCTTCAAGAAGATAGCATTATGTGGGATATCGGTACATGTACAGGTTCAGTTGCGATAGAAGCCGCTAAAATTGCCCGTGAAGGCGCAGTATTTGCCATTGAAAAAAATGAGGGCGACTTAGAAAACTGTTTACTCAATCAAGCGAAGCATCGAACAGATTTAACCGCGATTCTTGGTAAAGCACCCGAGCGTTTAGATGAATTTCCAAACCCTAATGCTATTTTTATCGGTGGTAATGGCGGTAATATGGAAAATTTATTAGAAATTTGTATTACACGCTTATTACCAGGTGGTCGATTAGTAATGAATATCGCCACGATTGAAAATTTAGCTGATGCGATGAAGTATCTGAAAAATTTAGGCTGCAACGTAACGGTTTTACAAGCTCAAATTTCAAGGAGTAAACCGATTTTGAATTTAACACGTTTTGAACCATTAAACCCAATTTTTATTGTGACTGCACAGAAAGGAACAGACAAATGACATTAGGTATTTTATATGGATTAGGCGTTGGCCCTGGAGATCCAGAATTAATTACAGTAAAAGCTTTCCGAAAATTACAGGAGTGCCCTGTTATTGCCTACCCGAAGAAATTAAAGGGTAGCAAATCATATGCACATCGTATTGTTGAAGAATACATTAACCCAGCAGAAAAAAATATGCTTGGCCTTGTATTTCCAATGACAAAAGATGAAGAAACATTAAATATTGAGTGGGCAAAGTCGGTAGAGGCGATCTATACATATTTAGAACAGGGGCAAGATGTTGCATTCGTTACAGAAGGTGACCCAATGTTGTTCAGTACATTTATTCACTTAATGAAGCTGATGAAGGAAACGCACCCTAATGTTCAAATGGAAACAGTAGCAGGTATTTCATCATTTAACGGCTCAGCGAATCGTCTAGGTATTCCACTTGCAGATGGTAACGACCGTGTAGCAATGATTCCAGCAACGGAGGACATGGGTGAAATGCGTCGCGTACTAGAAACGCATGATGCTGTCGTGTTTATTAAAGTAGCGAAAGTTTTAGAAGACATGCTCGATTTATTAGAGGATATGAATTTACTTTATGGCACACACGTCGTGACAAAAGTAACATCCGATGAAGAAATTATTTGGGATGTTGAAGAGTTACGTGGTACAGAACTAAATTATTTATCTTGTATGGTGGTGCGTAAATAATGAAAAAAATATGGATTATTGGTGCAGGTCCTGGTGACCCAGATTTGATCACGGTAAAAGGATTAAAATTGTTACAAACAGCTGATGTCGTCATGTATACAGATTCATTAGTAAGTGAAAAGTTAGTAGCTGAAGCGCATCCGGATGCAGAGATTATTCGTACAGCGGGCATGCATTTAGAAGAAATGGTGAATTGCATTGTTGAACGTGTAAATGCCGGAAAAGAAGTAGTTCGTTTACATACGGGAGACCCAGCAATGTACGGTGCAACGATGGAACAAGTGGCACTTTTAAAGCAACATGATATTGGCTATGAAGTTGTGCCAGGTGTCAGTTCAGTATTTGCAGCAGCAGCAGCAGTTGGCGCGGAGCTAACAATACCAGACTTAACACAAACATTAATTTTAACACGAGCAGAAGGAAGAACGCCTGTACCTGACCGTGAAAAACTACAAGCACTTGCAAGTCATCACTGTACAATTGCAATGTTTTTAAGTGCAACGTTAACGAAAAAGATTATGAAGGAATTACAAGCTGCTGGTTGGGCAGATGATACACCAATTGCGGTTGTACAACGTGCTTCTTGGCCAGACCAAAAAATTGTTCGTACAACATTGTCACAACTGGATGAAGCGATGCGTACAAACGGCATTCGCAAACATGCAATGATTTTAGCTGGTTGGGCGCTTGATCCTAACATTCACGAAAAAGATTATCGTTCGAAATTATATGATAAAACATTTACACATGGTTTCCGTAAAGGTGTGAAGGAAGATGATTAGCTTACAAGAAGGTGTCATTCCAAAAGTGGATAAACGTAAGCCATATGCCCTTGTGTCTATTACAAAACATGGCGTGGAAAATGCTCGTAACTATGCTGAAAAATTCCCATATGTAGACCTTTATTACATGAAGAAATTTGAGCGTGGAGACGAATCAACGCGTCATATTCAATTGTTTGATGGGACGGTTCGTTTATTATTACCGGCACTTTTCCAACAGTATAAAGCGGTTATTTGTATTATTTCACTCGGTGCGGTCGTACGAATGATTGCACCGCTTCTAGTAGACAAAAAGCAAGATCCAGCTGTGTTAACGGTTGATGATAAAGGGGAGTATGTCGTAAGCGTACTTTCTGGACATATTGGCGGTGCAAATGCATTAACACATGAGTTTGCTAAGGCAATTGGTGCACAACCTGTTATTACAACTGCTTCAGACGTTCAAAAAACGATTCCTGTTGATTTATTTGGTGCAAAATTTGGTTGGATTTGGGATTCAGAAGATAAGCTTACTCCAGTAAGTGCCTCCGTTGTCAATGAAGAGCATGTGGCCATCGTGCAGGAAACAGGAGAAAAAAACTGGTGGATGCACGACACACCGATGCCTGAAACGTTAAAGCTATATCCTACAACGGAAGAAGTGCTTGCAGTAAAACCACATGCGACATTACTCATTACTGATCGCCTTATTGAACCGCATGAAGAAGCACTTCTACAAAATGGTGTCATTTACCGACCTAAGTCACTTGTATTAGGAATGGGATGTAATAGAGGTACATCAGCAGAGGAAATTGAGGAGCTCATTGACGAAACGTTAGTCGAGCTAAAGCTGAGTAAAAAAAGCGTGAAAGCTATTGCGACAATCGACCTTAAAAAGGATGAAGAAGGCTTTTTACAAGTGGCGGCTAAAAATAATTGGGCGTTTATTACGTATACGCCGGCACAGTTAAATGAAATGCCATTAAAAAATCCTTCTGAAAAAGTATTTAATTATACAGGTGCTTACGGTGTATGTGAACCAGCCGCACTGAGGTATGCGAAGACGAACGATTGGTTGCTAGAGAAAAAGAAAGGTAGTAATGCAACAATTTCGGTTGCACGGATTTCTTTTGATGAGGAGGGTACGCAATGAATCGATTTGTTTTAGCAGGTACGGGGAGTGGCGTTGGTAAAACAACGTTCACAATCGGTATTATGCGTGCGCTTATGAAAAGAGGACTATCCGTGCAAGGGTTTAAATGCGGACCAGATTATATCGACCCGACGTATCATACAGCCGTAACGAAAAGACCTTCTCGAAATATTGATAGCTTTATGATGGCACATGATGTTGTTCGTGATATTGTTGCACGCGCTAGCCGTGATACGGATGTCAGTATTATTGAAGGGGTTATGGGATTTTATGACGGAAAATCGCCATTATCTAATGAAGGTTCAGCTGCGCATATTAGCGAGCTAACAAACAGCCCGGTTATTTTAATTGTAAACGCAGCAAGTATGGCACGTAGTGTGGCTGCCATTGTAAAAGGATTTCAAATGCTTGATGACAATGCCGATATTGTCGGAGTTATCGTCAATCAACTAGGCAGCAAAAATCATTACGATATCGTCAAAACAGCGATTGAAGCGGAATGTCATATACCAGTAATTGGCTATTTACTAAAAGGGGCAGTTCCAACGATGCCAAGTCGTCATTTAGGGCTTGTACCCGCCATTGAACGTGGTGATTTAGATGATTATTTCGATGAGTTAGCAAATGCAATAGAAGCTACAGTGGATCTCGATTTATTGCTGGATATAACGAAAGCTCCAGCTATTACGGTCGAAGCAACTATTTTTGAACAGCAACCGAATCGACAACTTGTACATATTGCCGTAGCAAAAGATGCGGCCTTTAACTTTTATTACGAGGAAAATTTAGTACTTTTACGAGCGTATGGGGCAGAGTTACACTTCTTTTCACCATTAAATAATGAGCAAGTTCCATCGCAAGTACAAGGTGTGTATATTGGTGGTGGTTTCCCGGAGGAGTTTGCGGAAAAGCTAAGTAAAAACACAGCTTCGAAAGAATCGATCCGTGCTGCGATTGAGCGAGGGTTGCCGACTTTAGCGGAATGTGGCGGTTACATGTATTTAACGGAAAGCATTACAAATCGTGCAGGTGAAACGTATGAAATGCTCGGTATTATTGAAGGACACGTTAAAATGCAAGAGAAGTTAGCTGCACTAGGTTACCGTGAAATTACGGGTGTTCAAGGCAATTTTTTAATTCATGAGGATGAGCAAGCGAAAGGACATGAGTTCCATTATTCAACGTATGAAGGTGAGCATGCTACACCTGCATATTTTAGTAAAGGGCGTTTTAGAGCGCAGCAAGAAGGCTATTTAAGCGGTAATTTAGTAGCAGGTTATACACATTTCCATTTTGCTTCCAATCCAAAGCTTGTACAAAATTGGTTAGATAAATGTTTGGAGGTAAAGCGATGAGCTATTTTCCCATGTTATTAAATATTGAATATAAAACGGTTGTCGTAGTTGGTGGTGGACATGTTGCTCGTCAAAAGGTTGAAGCATTACTTCCTGCAAAAGCGAACGTCATTGTAGTTAGTCCTACGATTACGGCAGAACTTTTAGCTTATGTCGAATGCAAAGAGATTACGTGGAAGCAAAAAAAGTTTGAACCAGCAGACTTGGATGATGCGGCATTAGTTTTTGCGGTGACAAATAATCAAGAAGTTAATGATGCAGTTGAAGAAGCGACGCAACATTGGCAATTACTTAGCCGTGCAGATGCAAAAGGACGTGTCGATTTTATTAATCCAGCTGTAGTACGACGTGGTGATTTTATAGTAACTGTCTCGACTTCAGGTGCAAGTCCAAGTTTAACTCGCCAAGTTAAAGTGCAATTAGCGGAACAGTATGGTCATTTTTACGAACAGTACGTCGCATTTTTAGGACAAGCTCGTCAACGTATTTTAGCAACTTTTGATGGCGATGAAAAAGCACAATTATTAACACAATTATTAGAGCCACAGTTATTAGAATGGGTAAAGGAAGGGCGCCTAGATGAGTGTGAGGAGTGGCTACAACAACGATTAGGAGATTCACAATGAGCGCAAAAGTATTTATTGTTGGAGCTGGACCAGGAGACCCAAAACTTTTAACGATACGAGGTCTTGAATGTATACAGCAAGCCGATGTCATTTTATATGACCGTTTAGTAAATCCTGTATTACTTGAACATGCAAAAGAAACCGTAGAATTGATTTATTGCGGTAAAGAACCTGGAAAGCACGGCTTAATCCAAGATGAAATTCATCGTGTATTAGTTGAAAAAGCATTAGCAGGGCATACAGTTTTACGTCTAAAAGGTGGAGATCCATTTGTGTTTGGACGTGGTGCAGAAGAAGCAGCTGTATTACGCGAGGAAAATATTGACTATGAAATTGTCCCAGGTATTACAGCAGGTATAGCAGCACCGGCCTATGCAGGAATCCCTGTAACGCACCGCGACTATGCGACAAGTTTTGCTATTGTGACCGGCCACGGACGTGCAGAAAAAGGAAAAGACTTTTTAAATTGGGGCGCACTTAGCCATATTGATACAGTCGCTTTCTATATGAGTGTTGGTAACATTGAGCACATTACGGCCCGTTTAATCGAGCATGGGAAACGAAGTGAAACACCAGTAGCGGTAATTGAATGGGGAACAACGGACAAACAGCGAACAATTATTGGCACTTTAGAAACCATTTCCAAACAAATTGAGCAGGAAGTGATTCAAAATCCATCGATGATTTTAGTTGGGGATGTTGTAAACGTGCGTAAGGATATCGCTTGGTTCAATGAAAAGGAGTACGAAACATGTTAAATTCACTAAAAAAACGTCGAGCAATTCGTCAATTTGAAGCACGCGAAGTAGAAAGAGAAAAAATTGAACAATTATTAGAGGCCGCTACATATGCACCGAACGACCGCATGCGTGAGCCGTGGCATTTTTATGTGATGCAAGGCGCTAGTTTAAAGGGCTATGGACAAGTCGCACAGGATTTTCTAGAAAAACGCTTTCCAACAAAGCCTCATTTAGTTGAAAGTTCGATGGAGGCTATTACAAAAACACCATTAATTATAGCTGTCACTTCAGCCATTGTAGAAGGTGATGAAGGGGCAACGAAAGATAATGTATTTGCGGTAAGTAGTGCAATAATGTCGATGTGGCTAATGGCAGAAGAATTAGGGCTAGGTATGGTTTGGCGTACACGAGGTGTTGGCTTAGTGCATGATATAGCACTTCATACTTATATCGGTGCGAATGAGCAAGAACAGCTAGTAGGTACTTTATGCATTGGTTATCCAGCAGAATCTATATCGACAGAGAAAAAGCGTACACCATTTGCTGAAAAAACAACTTGGTTATAAGGGGACAAAGGGGGACTGACGATGGCAAGACAAGGGATGCTACTTGTTTATACAGGGGATGGCAAAGGAAAAACAACAGCCTCACTTGGTGTAACGTTACGTGCAATTGGACGTGGCATGAAGGTGAAGTATTTCCAATTTATTAAATCTCCTGAACGCACATACGGTGAACAAATAGCTTTACGTAAATTAGGCGTAGAAACGGTTCAACTTGGGATTGGTTTTACATGGACAAAAACACCTGAGGAGCACCGAGAGGCTTTAAAATTAGCATGGGCACAAGTAAAAGAAGTCTTAAAAGATGATTCGATTGATTTATTAGTACTTGATGAACTAAATAATGCATTGGCTATTACACGCTTTCCAGTTGAGGACGTGTTACCACTTGAAGAGGTAATGGAAGCGATTCAAAACCGTCCGAAAACAATGCATTTAGTTGTGACAGGACGTTCGGCTCATCCATCGCTTATTGCAATGGCGGATTTAGTTTCGACAATTGATGCTACAAAACATTATTACGAGGAGCAAGACGTCAAAGCAATGAAGGGTCTTGAATTTTAATGGAAGCAATTATGATTCAAGGGACGTCCTCAGATGTTGGGAAAAGTGTAATTTGTACAGCACTTTGCCGTATTTTTGCGAATGATGGATTTCGCGTAGCGCCGTTTAAGTCACAAAATATGGCATTAAATTCATACATTACGAAAAGCGGCGGTGAAATTGGGCGTGCTCAAGGTGTACAAGCAGAAGCAGCTAAAATTGATGCTACAACAGATATGAATCCGATCCTTCTAAAACCAAAAGGAGATATGGTATCGGAAGTAATTTTGCATGGCAAGCATTTAGCGAATATGGATGCTATTTCATACCGAGAAACATTTGTAGAGGATGTTATGCCCGAAATACGTAAATCACTTGGGCGTCTAAGTGAACAGTATGAAATTTTAGTACTAGAAGGTGCAGGTAGTCCAGCTGAGATTAATTTGAAAGCACGTGATATTGCCAATATGCGTATGGCACATGAAACCGATGCAAGCGTAATATTAGTTGCGGATATCGAACGTGGCGGTGTGTTTGCCTCAATAGTTGGCACGCTAGCGCTTTTAGATGATGAGGAACGCGCTCGAGTTAAAGGTGTGATTATTAATAAATTTCGAGGGATGAAGCAATTATTAGATAGTGGTGTGGAATGGCTTGAAAACTATACAGGAATTCCCGTTTTAGGTGTTATTCCATATATGGATGTACAAATTGAGGCGGAGGATTCAATGGCGCTGTCGAGTTTACGATTAAAAAAACCACAGCAACAAGAATTTGCAATTGACGTTGTGATTATTCGCTTACCATGTATTTCAAATTTTACAGATGTTGACCCATTATTCGAGGAACCAGGGGTTGGGCCACGCTTTGTGTCTTCTCTAAAAGATTTAAAGCAGCCAGATGTTATTATTTTGCCAGGTACTAAAAATACGGTGGAAGACTTTTTATGGCTACAAGAGAATGGTTTAGCACAAGGCATTTTACAGCATGCGCAAAAAGGTGGAAAAGTTGTAGGCATTTGTGGTGGCTATCAAATGCTTGGAGAAATCATTCGTGATGAGTCCGCGATTGAAGGTAGCGGTGGCACATACTTATCACTCGGGCTATTGCCAATTGAGACGCATTTTGTTACAGAAAAGCAAACCGTTCAAGTACATGGTAAAACCGTTACAGGTCATGATGTGAAGGGTTATGAAATTCATTTAGGTCGCAGTGTAGCAACGAAAGAAATTACGCCATTTATTGCTTTTGATGATGGTCGCCAAGATGGTGTTTATACGGAACAAATAATCGGTACATATGTACATGGTATTTTCCAAAATCGTCATTTTACACGCGATTATTTCAATCGAATACGCAATGAAAAAAATCTGGAATTAGTTGCTGAGGATGTTTTATCAGATGATGACCGTCGTGAGCAAGCGTATGAGCTGTTAGATGAGCATGTGCGTCAGCATTTAGATATGGAGAAAATATACAATTTAATACATTTATCAGTGTAGAAATACGTAAAGGGAAGAGTGATGAAAAGTCACCACGGTACCCGCCACTGTGAAGCGGAGAGTTATAGCGATACCACTGCAAAATGTTTGCGGGAAGGGCTATGAACTTTATGATGCGAAGTCAGGATACCTGCTGATAAAAGGAATATCGTTCTTACGGGAGTATAAGAGCCACTATGCAATACATAATGGCTTTTTGACGTATAAACAATTCGATTTATACGTTTTTTGCTTTTTAGAAGCTTATATATAAGTTAAACAAAAGATTCTATCCCTTGGATGTAAGTTTTCTATTCTGGATTCTAATAAAGAGCCTGCTTTTTTGGCTGGCTAAGCACATGAGTCACACAGCTTTGTTGCATAAATCTGTACGACTCATCTTTTTGCTTTGTGCAAGGCTAGCCTTTATAAAGTTTGGCCTACTGGAGTTTTCTGTATTTATTGCGCCGCTACCGTGGGAGGCGGCGTTATCCTTATTGGATTTTTACCCCAATTGGAAAAATCCATCCTATTTTTGGAGCTATAGAAGAGAAGGGAAGGAATAATGCAACATTTACGAATGACCTATCCTTTTAAGTGATAAAAATATGCTGCAAAGATTGGGATCAGACAACTTATGTTGCAAGCTCGGCTATATTATAGGAACAGATTTTAGTATTGAACTATTATTTCAAAATATTGATTGAATATTTAAAACTAACTTTTATAAGATGAATTCTTTAGTTCAATTTATTTAGGAAAGGAGATTCGTGAAATGAAAGGGTCACCTTTACAAATCGATTTTGAGAAGCTATGGAAAGAAGGCATGCATAACTGGCATGGTGAGATGCCTGAACGAATGGTTAATGATGCATTAGAAGAAGCATTTTGGTCTCAATCTATACAAAAAAAATCCTATCGCCAAACGGATGCCCATACGAAGCCGATTTATGAAAAAATGCGGAAACATATACCAGAAAATGCGACGTGTTTAGAAATTGGTCCTGGATGGGGGAATTACACATTTCCACTACGAGAAGATGTTGAAAAGCTAACATTGGTAGACGGTTCAGAAAGTGTTCTTCAATATTTACAACAATATTTTATAGGTGATGAAGGGGTACAGTACGTATATGCAAAATGGGAAGATGCTGAAGTAGAAAAGCATGATGTTGTTATTGGCGTCAATTGTTATTACAGAATCTATGAAATGAATACGGCCTTGTTGAAGATGAATAGCTTGGCGAAAAAGCGTGTCATTATAGGCTTAACAACCGGTCCCATTCAGCCTCATTATGTTGTACTCGATCAACAATATGGTTATCAAATTAAATATCCTCGTCGTGACTATATTGGAATCGTCAATATGCTCTATCAGCTTGGGATTTATGCAGACTGTGAAATGCTCCCACTAGAACGTACATATCGCTATGACACATATGAAGCATTATATACCGCGCAAAGTAAGAAGATATTAAATGAAACGTTCCAGTTAGAGGATGTAAAAGCAGCACTTGCAGATTTTATAACGGAAGAAAACGGAGAAATTGTCTATCACCATAAATTTTATGCGGCGATTATTAGTTGGGAGCCTGTGGATCGATGAACAACAGTAAATTTTACGTTTGGTTAGTTATGTTGTCGATTGTTTTACTTTGCTCTGGAATCGGCGCGATTATGGTAGGGTCTGTAGGTATTACACCAGCACTTATTATAGAAGTGCTCATGTATAAGCTTGGGATTATATCATTCACCAACGCATCAAATGCACAGCAAATAATCATTATGGAGCTACGTGTACCTCGTGTCCTACTAGCGATGATTGTAGGGGCGTCACTTGCAATTTGTGGTGCAGCCATTCAAGCATTAGTGAAAAACTCCATTGCAGACCCGTATATTTTAGGTGTTTCATCTGGTGCTTCTGTTGGTGCCACATCGGTTATTTTACTTGGTGCATTTAGCTTTCTTGGTGTTTATGCACTTTCATTTGCAGCCTTTTTAGGAGCCATCGTTGCAGTTAGTATTGTTTTTTTACTTGCCCGTATTGGTGGACGAACCTCGATGATTCGCTTACTTCTTTCAGGGGTCGCTATTTCAATGGTGCTAAGTGCGCTAACGAACTTTATGTTGATGATGTCAAAGGAGCAAGGGGGCATTCAAGCCGTCATGCATTGGATGTTAGGCAGTTTGGGCGGAGCGAAATGGAATAATATCGGGATTCCAGCGGTTGTATTCGTAATCGTATTTACATTACTTACATTAAGTTATCGCCAATTGAATGCATTATTGCTCGGTACTGAAACAGCTGCAACACTAGGGATTAATATTGAACGTTTTCGAATTTTTATCATTATTATTGTTTCGCTATTAACGGGTGTTGTTGTAGCGGTTAGTGGAAGTATCGGTTTTGTCGGATTAATCGTACCTCATATCGTAAGAATGCTAGTTGGCTCAAATTACAAAGTTGTCCTACCTTTAAGTGCATTACTTGGTGCAATTTTTATCGTTTGGGCGGATATGGGCGCACGCATTGCGATTGCACCAGAAGAAATGCCAATTGGAATTATTACAGCGCTATGTGGTAGTCCATTCTTTATTTGGATGCTACGTCGTCAGCGATATGCATTTGGAGAAGGGGAATAAAATGATACAGCTTCAGGACCTAGAATTTTCTATAGCAGAAAAGGCAATCTTGCGTAATTTGTCCCTCACAATTGAGGAAGGGAAATTTATTGGCATCATTGGACCAAATGGTAGTGGGAAGACGACCATGTTAAAAATGCTTTATCGTCATTTAAAGCAAACATCGGGTAGTGTGACACTGCATGAAAAGGAAATTTGGGACATCTCGCCTAAAAAGTTAGCGCAGCAAATGGCTGTAGTAAGTCAAGAATCCCCCGTGTTGTTTGATTTTACGGTGAAGGATTTAGTGATGATGGGACGTACACCATATAAAAAATGGTTAAGCTCAGATAATGTTGAAGACTTTAAGATTGTCGAGGAGTGTATGGCACTTTCCAATGTTACCCATTTAGCTGATCGAACATTCGTTCATTTATCTGGTGGTGAAAAGAAGCGTGTCATGCTAGCTCGTGCATTAGCGCAAAAGGCAAAAATTTTAGTATTAGATGAACCAACAAATCATTTAGATATTGAGCATCAACTACATTTAATGGATTTAGTGAAGGATCTACCCATCACGATTATTACAGCTTTGCATGATTTGAATTTAGCTGCAGCTTATTGTGATGAGGTGATTGTGATGAAAGATGGGACTTTATATGGGCAAGGCACACCTAAGCAGGTATTCACAGAACAAACAATGTTGGAAGTTTTCCGTGTCCATGTTGGTGTTTCAACGAATCCATTTACAGACAAGCTCCACTTATTTTTTTATACAAAACAATAAAACAGCTAGTCGGAGGGAATTTCATGAAAAAACGAAAATTTTGGTGGGCATCTTTTGCCTTAACCGCCGCACTTATCTTAACTGCATGTAACGATACAGAGCCTGAAACTAAAAATGAACCCGCTAGTGCCGGAGCAACAGCTGAGGCACTTACAATTGAAAATGAAGGTGTAACATTGGAATATACAGAAGTGCCAAAACGCGCCATTACAATTAATCAGCACGTAACGGAAATTATGCTTGCGTTAGGCTTAGAAGATTCAATGGTTGGTACATCTTATTTAGATGATGAAATTTATGAACCGTTACAGGAGGCATATGCAGAAATACCTGTACTTGCTGAGCACTATCCATCAAAGGAACAAATTATTGCAAATGAAGCTGATTTTATTTATGGAGGATGGGCAGGTGCCTTTAATCCAAAAAATGTTATGTCTCGTGAAGAATTAAAGGAACTTGGCATTAATAGTTATTTACAATCATCATCGATCAAAGTGGGCACAACAGTAGAGGATATTTATATCGACATTCGTAATATTTCTGCTATTTTCAGAGTGGAGGAACGTGGTGAAGCTTTAATTGAAGAAATGAATAATGAAATTAAAGCAATTACTGAAAAACTACCAGCAAATGAAAAGCCGATTGATGTGCTTGTTTTCGATAGTGGGGATACAGAAGTCTTCACGGCAACACAAAACTTTATGAATACATTAGTTACAATGGCTGGTGGGAAAAATGTATTTGGTGATATCGAGAAAAACTGGGCAACTGTTTCAAAAGAGGACGCTGTTGAGCGCGCACCAGAAGCAATTGTAGTAATTGACTACGGTTCAACGACTGCTGAAGAAAAAATTGCCTTCTTAAAAGCAGACCCTGCACTAAGCCAAACACCAGCTGTACAAAATGAGCATTTTGTTGTTTTACCATTATCAGCAGCTTCTGAAGGTGTACGTGTAGCAGAAGCGTTAGCGATTTTGGTGGAAGGTTTATATCCAGATTCATTTTAACTTGTTTCAGCAGAAGTTCCCTACTTCTATAAGTGGGGGTTCAAACCCCGGCTGAATAGAGGAACTCAGGATAAGAAAGCTGCGTCGTGCGGTAACGCCTATAGTGACCAACATCGTGTTGGCCTAATACCCCGGCGGATGTCACAAAATTTTAAGGGGGACTTTTCGAGCGAGCTCAAAAAAATCTGGACGCAATTACGCCGAGGCGAAATTGATTTACTGGAGTGAAATTTAAAAAATATAAAAATTAGTAATAGTGAAGGTGGTACAAACATGGAGCAATACGTACGTCAAAATTTTGAGCGAGCAATGCAACTACCGATGCCTACTAAAACATTTGCAAAGCTGAAGGCATCAGGTCGCTTTATCGCATTAACGGTTAGACCCGGTATCATTAATAAACATTTAACAAGTGCTCAACTGAATGTATTAGCAAGGTTAGCAGATGAGGGTGCTGTTAAATATTCAGCTGGCCACAGCTTTATCGTATCTGTACATGACGAAATGCTTGATGAAGTGATGCAAATATTAACCGATGTAGAGCTCTATGTAGTGCCACCTACTCCTAGTGCCATCATGAAATGTTGTGACTTTTGTGATGGAGACGAATTAGCAGCTTTGCCAATTGCAAAAGAGCTATTACGAGAAATTGAACAAATGCCATTAAAAAAGAGAGTAAGGATTGGTTTTAATGCATGCACGCTCGCCTGTTATAATGCCGTCCAGGATGATTTGGCATTAATTTACCATAATGGGGGATTTGATATTTACGGCGGTGCGGTTCCAATGGGGAGACGTGCAAGTTCTGGAGAATTATTAGCTAAAAATATTCCAGAACAATACATTATTGAATGTGTGAAAAAGTTATTAGTTCATTACAATACATCAAATGTGGAGAAGTTTTTCCGTTTCATTAAGAAAGAAAAGGAAAGTATTCAACAATATTTAAAGGGGGATTAACCATGACAACTTGGAATTTAACACCGATGCAACGACACATTTTAATTTGTAATGGGGCAACTTGTATGGGCGCTGGTGCAGAAGAAGTTACCCAGCAAATACGCAATGAAATTAAGGAGAGTAAGCTTGATGACGTTATCCATACTTCCCGCACACGCTGTAACGGGCGTTGTAAGGATAAATGTGTAGTTATTGATTATCCGAAAGGTACATGGTATTCCGTTCAAGAGGAGAAAACCTCTCGTGCAATCGTCCATGAAAATGTATCAGAGGAGAATATTATTTATTCGTTGCATGAAGGAGAGCGTCTTCGTGGTGAATCTCGTATTAAAGGGATTGATAAGTACCGAAAGCGTAAAGGGAAGAAACATAAGGCCGTATTATTCGTAGGACATGGTAGTCGCTTAGAAGCAGGAAATGAAGAAGTGCGTCAATTTGTTAGCCGAATGGAACCGAAAATTGACCCACAATATATCGTGCAAACATGCTTTTTAGAATTTGCATCTCCAAACATTGATGATGGTATTCAAGCGTGTATTGAAGCTGGTGCAGATGAAATTCATGTAATCCCAATCATTTTATTACATGCTGGACATTCAAAGCTTCATATTCCAGCCGAAATTGAGGAAGCAAGAGTACAATTCCCAGACATTCGTTTTACATATGGACAAACAATTGGTATTCATGATGAAATTTTTGAGATTTTAAAATCTCGCCTACAAGAAGTTGGGTTCGACACATCTGCTAAACATGAAAATACAGCTATTTTATTAATTGCTCGTGGTAGTAGCGACCTTGAGGCGAAAGAGGACTTTTATAAAATTTCACATAGGTTAGCTGAACAAATTGACGTACCTATTTTCGAAACGGCATTTATGGGCGTAACAACACCAACTGTTGAACAAGGTGTAGAGACGTGTATTGAGCGCGGCGCAAAAAAGATAATCATGTTACCTTACTTTTTATTCACAGGAATTCTAATGAAGCGCATGGCACATATGGCAACGGAATTTTCTAGAGAATACCCTAACATTGAAATTACAATTGCGAATTATTTTGGTTATCATCCAAAATTGCAAAATGTCCTATTAGAACGATTACAACAAACAATCGATGGAACATCCACAGGTATGCAAGACTTAGAAAACTTCCGGAAATATGTTGAAGAGAATGGTTATGAACACCATCACTAATAAATAGGTACCGAAGCCACCTTTCAAAGTTGCTTCGGTATTTATAATTTACGAATAAAAAGATTAAGTAAGGGGGTATAACCATTATTTTATATTTTATTTGTATAATAGCTGTACTAACGGATTTGATTTTAGGAGAACCAAAGAAAATTACACATCCCGTAATTTATATAGGACGCTTCATTTCCTTTTTAGAGAAGGCATTGAACAAAGGGAGATATTTACGCTTCAAAGGTTTTATTACAGTCCTATTAACAGTAGGTGCTACAACTTTTATAACTTTTATAATCGTTTTTATATCTTTTAAAATTCACTTTCTTATATGGGTAGTTATGGAAGTATCGTTAATTAGCCTAGCGCTCGCTCAAAAATCATTAAAGGAAGCGGCAATGATTGTATACGATGCACTGAACAATAACGATATGGCTCAAGCCCGTGAAAAACTAGGGTGGATTGTGGGACGAGATACTGCACATTTAGACGAACCGGAAATTGTACGGGGAGTTGTTGAAACTGTATCAGAAAATACGAGTGATGGTGTTACCGCACCACTATTATATGCGCTATGTTTTGGAGCTACAGGTGCATGGTGTTACAAAGCAATCAATACTTTAGATTCAATGATAGGCTATAAAAATGAACGATATGGACAGTTTGGATATACTGCGGCAAAGTTAGATGATCTCGCAAATCTTATTCCAAGTCGTATTACGGGGTTTATTTTACTTATAAGTACGAAAAAGTATATTAATAAATCATTAATATTTCGGATGAAAAATTGGCTGAAAGATGCAAAGAAACATCCAAGTCCGAACAGTGGCTATCTAGAAGCAGCAACTGCCTGGCAATTAGGTATTCGCTTAGGTGGTTACAATCAATATGGTGGAATAGAATCATTTCGAGCGTATATGGGAGAACCATATTTTACGACGCAAAAAAAGCATATTAAACTAGCAATTAAACAAATGTATGTTTGTACATGGTGGCTTTTACTAATAGGGGGATGCTATATGTTATTGCCTTCACATGGGGCTAATGCATCGGCATTGTATAAGGCAATGGGTATTACAATGCCGCAAGAAGTAATTGATTTAAGTGAAAACGTTAATGTTGAAGGGTTTCCTGAGAAAATTAAAGAGTATTGGCCCAATTTACTGAAAAAACTAGCATCCTATCCAGATGAACAAGCAGAGCCATTTTATACGGATATAGCGGATTTTCACAAAGTTCATAAATCGCAAATTGTTGTTACGAATGGTGCAGCAGAAGGGTTAATGGCGTTAGCGCAATTTTTTAGAGGAAAAGATGTTGGATTATTAGAACCATCTTTTTCAGAGTATAAAAGGACATTGCAGCAACAAAGTTGTACGATTCATTCGGTCGTTACAGAGGATATTATTCACTATCGTTTTAATAAGCAGGCACTAAATGAATTATTATTACGTGTATCAGCTATTTACATATGCAATCCAAATAATCCAACTGGTGTTTTATTAAAAAAAGAATGGATTGAGGGGTTAATACAAAAGTATCCACATTGTGACTTTGTAATAGATGAAGCTTTTATCGATTGGACAGACGAAGCAGAAAGTGTTGTTGCGTTAACGAAAACATATACGAATTTATTTGTCTTGCGATCTATGACGAAGATGTTTGGACTTGCGGGAGTTCGACTAGGTTATGTGATTGGGAAGCAAGTTGAAAAGTTGCGATGTTTCCTACCACATTGGAATGTTAGTAATATTGCAATTGAACTAGGCTCCATTTGTTTAAAAGAGCAGCAATTTGTAAAGGTATCTAGGGAGAAAAGTGAGATATTAAGAGCGGAAATGGTCGTAGTACTGAAAGGATTAGGGTGTACAATTACAAATAGCGCTGCAAACTTTTTACTATTTAAATTACCGAATAGACTAAATTCGGAGTCGTTTTTTTCACATTTATTGCATCGTGGCATTGTATTACGTCATACAAAAAATTATGTTGGGTTAGATGGAAAGTGGTTCCGAATTGCCGTCAAAAACGAAGAAATATGGGCGAAGTGTAAGGAAGAGATAATAATTTATGTCGAAAATCATTAAGTATTACCGTCATGCAGAAACAAAATGGAATAAAGAGGGACGATTGCAAGGATGGCTTGATTCGGAACTAACGGAACGAGGTATTCAAGAGGCAAAACAAGTTCAATGGGAACCGGAAATTGTTTTTTGTAGTGATTTAAATCGAGCATATCAAACGGCTATGCATATGTTTCCGAACAGTGTCATTCATAAAAGTGAAAATTTACGTGAAATTCGTCTCGGACATTGGCAAGGTTGTCTAATAAGCGGTCTGCAAAAAGATGGGCAATATAATTGTTATACGAATTCGCCACATTTGTTTCAACATACTACACAAGAATCGTTTCAACAAGTGACGCTGCGAATGCTTGCATTTCACGAAAGTTTAGATCATTTATCATATAACAAAATTGCCGTCGTTTCGCATGGAGTTGCGCTTGCATGTTTCTTTACTGCAATTAAAAATCAAAGTTACGAAAATTTATGGGAATATTTATTGACTGGTACGGCATGTGAGACGGTTACGTTATAAAAGATAGAAAAACATTTTAATCATTATTCAGCCTGGGTTTGAACCCCCACTAAATTAAGTGCCTATTGGGCATTCATCCTCCACTTATAGAAATGGGGACTTCTGCTAAAGCAAGTAAAGAATAAGAAACAGCTTGTTCAAAACAGTAGGCGATTCGTAAGCAAAAATATACGCAATTCCCTGTTTATGAAAAGCAATTCTTTAAAGAGTTGGTTACGACAGTCGGAGTGACCAATTGGTTAGCAACGTCGATGGCTGGGGCACGTTTACCACAGCACACGCCGACGCTAGAGGATATTTTACATCATGAAAATAATGACCGGAATTATAAATTTAGTAGTCGTTTTATGACCATTTATGAGGCTGAGGAAATTTTTAAACAAGGGGTTGAGCGAGGCATATGTTTTGAAGCATTACTTATTACGGAACAATGAAAACCTCATCAAAAATTGTTAGGAATTATGACGCCCATCGATATTATGAAGGTGGACTAGCATTTTTAATACTAATGTACAGGGATCCGTTTTCTAAAACTTGTGCATAGTAAACATCTTTAACTGAATGGATATTTTTCTTCGATAATTTTTTTAGCAACCATTCTTCTGTTAAATTTAGCTCGTTTAAGTTTTTTACAATAATTTTACCATCGGAAATGAGTTCGGTCGGCATAAATTGAGGTGCGGGTGAGGCTATTTTCACATCTTCTTTTGTTGCCGAACGCATTGGAGCTTTTTTTAACACGGTTAATTCCCCGTTTGTTTCAAAAATGGCATGGAGAACCTCATCAAGTGAAAAAATACTTTGTTCCCGTAAAAGCATTGTTAATTCATCCATATGCAAACGTGCCTTTTCTAAGTTGTCATTTAAAATAACGCCACTTTGTATAACAATCATTGGCCGATCATCAAATAAAACACGTGCTTTTTTTGATTTAAATGTTACAAAAGTGACAAAGAGGGTTAGCACAGCCCACCATACTAAGGAAATCAGTCCATCAAAAAAAGGTGTTTCAGCTTCGGAAGAAATATTAGCTGCAATTGAGCCAAAAGTAATCCCTGTTACATAGTGGAAAAAGGTCAGCTGACTTATTTGTTTTTTGCCAATAATACGCGCAAGCAGTAAAATAGCAAAAAAAGCAAAAGTTGTACGTATGAGCATCTCCAATAAATTAAGCTCCATTTCATCACTCCTTTAAACGTAAGGATGGTCTGAACGATGTAAAACTATACGAAAATTAACATGAATAAAGGATGTGAAAGAAATGTCTACTACAATGGCAAAGCAGTCCGATCCCGTTTATCCGGTCATGGTAGCAATGGGTGTTTGTCATTTAATTAACGATACAATGCAGTCAGTTATTCCAGCGATGTTTCCGCTACTAGAAAGGGATTTAGGGCTAACGTTTACACAGTTGGGGATGATTACCTTTGTGTTAAATATATTTGCGAGTCTTTTACAACCAGCAGTCGGCTTTATGACCGACAAAAAGCCTTTTCCTTATGCGTTGCCACTAGGGATGGTCAGCTCATTTATCGGGGTGTCGCTCCTTATTGTCGTCAATGAATATTGGATGATATTAATGTCGGTTATTTTTTTAGGGATTGGTTCAGCGATTTTTCATCCAGAAGGTTCGCGTGTGTCATTCATGGCGGCGGGTAATAGACGCGGACTTGCACAGTCGATTTATCAAGTAGGGGGCAATACAGGGCAAGCATTGTCGCCATTATTAAGCGCCTTTATAATTTTGCCGTTTGGAATGAATGGCGTATCAATCGTGTTAGTATTTACTTCTATTGGAATATTTATGTTAACAAAAATTGCTACATGGTATAAACGCCAGCTTGAAGAGGAGAAGCTATCGAAAGTGAAGAAGGTACTTGTGTCTTCATTGCCAAGATTAACGAAAAAGCAGGTCGGTATAGCACTTAGCTTATTGCTCGTTATTATATTTGCGCGTTCATTCTATGTAACGAATATGACAAGTTTCTATGTGTTTTACTTAATTGAACAATATGGGATTAAAGTTGAATTTGGCCAATTACTAATTTTCCTATTTATGGCGTTTGGTGTGGTAGGTACATTTTTTGGTGGGCCATTATCAGATCGTATCGGTCGGAAAAATGCGATCTTAATTTCGGTTGTAGGACCCATTCCACTCTGTATAGCGCTACCATTTTTACCGATTTCACTTGTCGTGGTGTTTCTAATCGCGATTGGGGCACTCATTATGATTAGCTTCACGGTGACGGTTGTATATGCACAGGAGCTTGTTCCATCCAAAATTGGGACAATGGCGGGACTGACAGTTGGCGTTGCTTTTGGTATGGGCGCAATTGGCTCGGTCGTGATTGGGAGTTTTATGGACCAGTTCGGTATACGCCCTACGATGATTGCCATTTCAATGCTGTCGCTGCTTTTACTAGTTGCGTTTTTATTGCCAAGAGACCACGTAGCAAATGCGTAATGTAAAGAAATTTTAAAAAATGCCGTCCAACTGTCAGAAAAAGTGACAATTGAACGGCATTTTTAATTTTAGTCGAATCAACCATTTACCGGTCGGCAGGCAAGTGGTATACGTTCAGGATCTGTGACGATTCCTTCTGTAATGTGGACTTCATGCATTTTTTGATCATACGCAAATTTAAAAATTCCATTGTCGAAGTCAGTGCCAATCTCTTTGAAGAAAATTCCTTCAATGGAGATAATTTTTGGGCAAGTGAAGGCTACTTTAAACTCTTCTGAATCCTCTACTAAGTAAGTACGGACACCTTTTTCGTAAATATCAATTAATTCATCCTCAGAAGGGCGCTTTACCGAAACGATATGAAAATCAACAAATGGCACTTCTTTTAATAAGACGTTTAAGAAGGAACCTTTTGTGATTTCCTCCCAGCGGCTTTGTGCGCTTTGTCCAACGATAATTTGTGAAATGTTGCAGTTTCGCGCCACTTCAGAAATCACCTTTTGAATTGGTCGACGCTCGTTGTCCTTAATGATGAATTCTTCTATTTCTAATTCTTCCGCCAATTGCCCCCACTGTTCGATGTAGCTTGACTTTTCTGCGTCGAAAGCATCAAGTCGTTCTGGATCAACCGTTAAAACATAAAGTGGACAATCTAGTAAAGTAGCTAGTTTATGTCCTCTGCGTATTAAACGTTCTCCATTTTGTCCATAATATACACAAACTAAAATACTTTCGTCCATCCGACCTCTAACATGTTTCATTTTAGCCCGCACCTCTTTTTCTTATCCTATAATAATAATTCAAAATGGAGAAATTAAGTATAAATGAGATAAAACTAATGCTATTACAGTGCAAGGAGCACATTATTATTGTATACTTAAAAATAGAATGTTGATTTTTTGTTTAGTAAATTGTCTGTAATAAGTTATCTTTAGGGTATATTTCTTAATTAATACATTTTGATGTTTGAAAGATATATTCTCTATATGACACATTATTATGAAGTGAGTTATATGGATAGTCAAGTATGTTACCATCTTTTCACGCTTACTATACATCTTATACAATGATATTAATAGCTAGGAGGTTTTTGCTTTTGATTGTTGCGTTTTCAATTATGCTCCCATTTATCGCTGCAGCACTAATTCCACTTATTTATAGGCGATTCAAGAACATTCATCTCGGATGGTTTGTTTTAGTAGTACCTACTGTTTTATTTTCGTTTTTAGCTTCATATATCCCTCGAATTGCAGATGGTAAAACGTTTGTGAAAACATACGAGTGGATCCCCACATTTGGTATCAATATAACGACTTACTTAGACGGTCTGAGTATGATATTCAGTTTACTCATTACTGGTGTAGGTAGTTTGGTTATATTATATTCTATTTTTTATTTATCGACAAAAGAATCACTACATCATTTCTATTGCTATCTATTGCTTTTCATGGGCGCTATGCTTGGCGTCGTCCTTTCAGATAACTTAATGGTACTTTATGTTTTTTGGGAATTAACAAGTGTCTCTTCGTTTTTACTCATTGCATTTTGGCATCATCGAAAAGCTTCACGGGCAGGTGCGCGTAAAGCGATGATCATTACAGTAAGTGGTGGGGTCGCAATGCTTGCAGGTTTTTTAATGTTATATGTTGCTTCGGGTACCTTTAGCATTCGTGAAATTATTGCCAATTTAGAGGTTGTACAAGCAAGTACACTGTTTGTCCCTGCAATGCTTCTTGTGTTGCTTGGTGCATTTACAAAATCTGCGCAATTCCCGTTTCATATTTGGTTACCGGACGCGATGGAAGCACCAACGCCAGTTTCAGCCTATTTACATTCCGCTACGATGGTAAAGGCCGGAATTTATTTAGTGGCTCGAACAACCCCGATTTTTGGTGCGCATGAAGTGTGGTTCTGGACAGTGAGTGGCGTCGGTATTTTGACGTTGTTCTGGGGTTCATTCAATGCAGTTCGACAATATGACTTAAAGGCTTTGCTTGCTTATTCAACAATCAGTCAACTCGGTTTAATTATGAGTCTATTTGGGCTTGGTTCAATTGCATTGCACCTTGGTTATTCTACGGATTCCGTCATTTACACTCAGGCAACCTTTGCTGCGCTATTTCATCTAATTAATCACTCCACATTTAAAGGCGCCTTATTTATGATGGTCGGAATTGTCGATCATGAGGTAGGGACGCGAGATATTCGTCGATTAGGTGGGTTAATGGCACTCATGCCGTTTACGTTTACAATTGCCGTTATTGGTAGTTTTTCAATGGCAGGCTTACCACCGTTTAATGGCTTTTTAAGTAAAGAAATGTTTTTTGCAGCGACTGTGAATATTATGCAATTAAATATTTTCTCACTAGATAGTTTCGGCATCATTTTCCCAATTGTCGCATGGATTGCAAGTGTCTTTACATTTATTTATTGCGCAATTATTGTAATGCGAACATTTTTCGGTAAACTCCAGCCCGACCGTTTGGAAAAACCGCCACATGAAGCACCGATTGGGATGTTAATTTCTCCTTACATTTTAATTTCACTTGTTGTCGGTATTTTTATTTTCCCGAACGTATTAGGGCATTATATTTTACAGCCAGCGATGGCCAGTATTTATCCAATGTTTCCTTCAAGTGAAGAGCTAACACCACATATTGCAGCTTGGCATGGTTATATTAATACAGAATTATGGATGACATTTGGTGTCATTGTGTTCGGGACTTTACTCTATCTTTCGCTTAAAAAATGGCGCCCGATGTATCAACTTTTCCCGCAAAAATATACATTCAATGCTATGTATGAACGCATCATTGGTTTCGGTGAAGGTTATTCGGGTCGCGTAACAAATCGTTATATGAACGGCAATGTATCGTATTATTTCATCTATATTTATGTGTTTTTTATCGTTGTTTTAGCAGGGTATGCTGTGTATGCAGATGTGCTAAGTTGGGATCCGTCAAAGGATTCAGCTATTGAGTCGTACGAGCTCGTTTTAGCATTTGTTATGGTATTTGCAGCGGGCGCTATTTTAGTTGCTAAGCAACGAATTACAGTTGTTTTACTAAACGGTGTACTTGGCTACTCAGTTGCGTTTTTCTTTGTTGTGTTCAGGGCACCTGATTTGGCATTGACGCAGCTTGTTGTAGAGTCTGTTACAACCGCACTATTTTTATTGGCGTTTAAATTTTTACCGAAAATTCAACCTGAAAAGGTATCAAATACAGTTAAAATAACAAAAGCGATGATCTCGATTGCAGTTGGTGCAACGGTTACTCTCATTGGTCTAGCGGTAATGAATTATGATAAATTCGAACCGATTTCAGCGTATTTTGAGGATGCCTATAATTTAGCGGGCGGGAAAAATATCGTTAATACGATTTTAGGTGATTTTCGTGCGTTCGATACGATGCTGGAAGTGGTCGTATTATTTATTGCAGGGCTTGGCGTCTACACACTCATTAAGCTCAAGGCGAAAAAGGGGGATGCAGACGTTGAAAGTAAATGATGTCATTTTAAAAACCGTTGTTCGAATGGTTGTCTTTATTGTTTTTACGGTTGGTATGTACTTATTTTTCGCAGGACATAATGCGCCAGGTGGTGGATTCATTGGTGGGCTCGTACTTGGTTCAGGAATTGTTTTACTGTATTTAACGTATGACATTGAAACGGTACACAAAGGCATGCCATTTGATTTTAAGAAGGTCGCTGCACTTGGCGTTTTACTAGCAACAGGTACGGCTATTGGCTCGTTATTTTTTGATGCGCCATTTTTAACACAAACAGACGGCTACTTTAATATTCCGATTTTGGGAGAAAAGCATTTGTCTACAGTGACATTGTTTGAGGCAGGTGTCGCACTAACGGTAGTTGGTACACTTGTAACGATTATTTTAAGTATAAGTGAGGATGAATAGTATGGAATCTTTAATGATAATACTCGTAGGCATACTTGTAGCGATTGCTACTTATTTAATCCTCTCTCGAAGTGTTTTTCGTGTCATTGTGGGCACAGCGATTTTGTCGCATGCCGTCCATTTATTACTCTTAACAGTTGGCGGCTTGAAAAAGGGGGACGTGCCGATTATTGGGCAAGCTGACGATCCTTTTACAGATGCGTTGCCACAGGCGCTCATTTTAACGGCGATTGTTATTAGCTTTGCTGTAACAGCGTTTTTACTTGTCCTCGCTTACCGAATGTATTTAACAAACGGCACTGATGATTTCTCGGAGCTAGGAGGTAAGTCAGATGAATAATATCATTGTTTTACCAATGATTGTGCCGATTATTACGGCTATATTTTTAGTCTTTTTACGTGATTCGATTAAGTTACAACGCATCGTCAGTCTCGTAACAATGCTATTTGTTGCGGGTGTATCAGTAGCCTTGCTGCAATTAATCCAAACAGAAGGCATTTTACGACTTGATTTTAGTGGTTGGGCACCACCATTTGGCATTTTATTTGTAGCAGATTCATTTGCCATTTTGTTAGTACTAACGGCAAGCATTGTGACAGCCATTTGTTTAATTTACGCATTTTCAACGATCGGGCCTCGCCATGAACGGATGTATTTTTATCCTTTAGTTATGTTTTTAATCGCAGGAGTAAATGGCTCATTTTTGACAGGTGATATTTTTAACTTATTCGTTTGTTTTGAAGTGATGCTGCTTGCTTCCTTTGCATTAATAGCGCTTGGCGGTGAGAAATTCCAACTACGAGAAGCACTCAAATATGTTCTCATTAACGTCGTTGCTTCATGGATGTTTTTACTCGCGCTTGCGTATTTGTACGGCACATTAAAAACATTGAATATGGCACATATTTCACAGCGTGTAGCGGAAGTTGGACAAGAGCCAATACTGACACTAGTCTCGCTTGTTTTCCTCATTGTGTTTGCTTTAAAAGCAGGGCTACTCCTGTTCTTCTGGCTGCCTGGGTCTTATAGTGTGCCACCTACTGCTGTGCAAGCATTGTTTGCTGCGTTATTAACGAAGGTAGGGATTTATGCGTTATTCCGCACGTTTACATTAATGTTCCCATTCAATTCAGAGGTGACACATACGATAATTGGTGTGATGGCTGGCTTAACGATTATTGCGGGCTGTATGGGAGCCCTCTCCGGTCATGATGTACGAACAATTGCTACATATAATGTTGTCATTGGTGTCGGATTTATTTTATTAGCGCTCGCAATTGGAACGGAGCAAGCGATGGCAGGGGCTGTTTATTATTTGATTCACGATATGGTTGCCAAAGCGTTACTCTTTTTAATCATTGGAACGATGGTGTTTTTAACGGGTGAAATTGTTGTGAAAAATATGAATGGGTTGATTCGGAATTATCCGCTATTTGGCTGGATATATTTTATCGTCATGTGTGCACTTGTCGGGATTCCGCCATTGAGTGGCTTTATCGGGAAAGTATTGATTGGACAAGGTGCTGTTGAAACTGGCTCATTTGTATTGCTTGCATTGGGCTTTGGTTCGAGTGTCATCGTTTTATATTCGCTTCTTCGCATTTTCCTTGCTTCATTTTTTGGAGAAACTTCGATTAGTGAAGACGAGAAAAAACCAATTCCTCGAGGTGCGATGGCTTCATTTATTCTATTTGCACTGTGCATTATAGGCTTAGGTGTTGGCGCAGAAGGAATTGCCGTTTACGTGAACGACGCAGCATATACATTAGTGAATCCTTCTGTTTATGTGGATGCTATTTTAAATGCCAATGAATAGAGGAGGGTGAGTATATGTTCGGACAATTTATTTTAAATTTATTTATTGCAGCATTATGGTTTTTACTTAAAGACGACCCAACTGGAAGTTTTTCGACATTCGTGTCAGGCTTCTTTATCGGTATCTTCATTTTATATGCAATGCACCGATTTTTCGGTATTCAATTTTACTTACGTCGTGTGTTAAAAGTGATCAAGCTCATCCTGTTACTTATTCAAGAGCTGATTCTTTCGAGCGTATCTGTTTTAAAGCAAGTATTACAACCGCAGCTTAATATTACACCAGGGATTTTCACGTATGAAACACGGCTACGTGGTGACTGGGAAATTACCGTGTTAGCGTTGTTGCTAACATTGACGCCAGGTTCGGTAGTAATGGAAGTATCTGAGGACGGTAATGTTTTCTATATTCATGCGATGGATATTGAAGAATCGAAGGAAACGGTACTCAGGTCAATCGGTAAATTTGAGCAAGCTATTTTGGAGGTGACACAATGATAAATACGATTTTGAACATGTCACTGCTCTTATTTATGATAGCAATTGCAATTTCTTTATTCCGTGTGATTAAAGGACCATCGCTTCCAGATCGTGCGATAGCCCTTGATACAATTGGTGTCAATTTGATTTCTGCGATTGCGATTATCTCCATTGTTTTGAAAACGAAAGCTTTTTTAGAAGCGATTTTAATTTTGGGGATTTTAGCATTTATCGGGACGATTGCGTTTTCAAAATACATTGAAAGAGGTGTAATCGTTGAGCGTAAATCAACTGATTGAGTTAATGGCGGCTTTACTTATTTTGTTTGGCGCGGTTGTCAGTGTCATTAGTGCATTTGGCATGATTCGCCTCCCGGATGTTTACACACGTTCTCATGCAGCAACAAAAAGTGCGACATTGTCTGTTTTGAGTTGCTTAGTTGGCGCGTTTATTTATTTTTGGATACATGATGGCTATGTAAGTATTCGTTTAATTTTAGGGATTGTTTTCGTATTTATAACAGCCCCTATATCGGGACATTTAATTTGCAGAGCTGCGTATCGTTCACGTGTTCCATTAGCAAAAGGCTCAGGTGAAGATGCGCTAAAACCCGTGTTATTTGGAAATGATGAATCAGAAAATGAAATGAAATAAGTAGTGTTATGCAGTCCATCCTATGTATTTTTTCAAAAGGCAGAAATGTTGTTCATTCAGCGTTTCTGCCTTTTTGAATTAGTGCGATTTTTTTTAAAGTCCTCTACGAATCTATGAACTGAAATTAGCTTATATAGCTCATACGAAAACCTTCTTCAAAAATTTAATCCACAATACAAAACGGTTTTTTACAAGGAAATGAGGAATTGTGGATAACTTTTTTGTCAATTGTTGAAAATTTCAGATAAAAATGTGTACAACCGAGAGAAAAGTGGATAACTTTGTGGATAAGTAGCGATTGTGGATAGTTTTTCTGTAAATATTTACAGAAAGACTAACTTTAAGTGTAGTGCATTACAACACTAATGTACCTAATAGTGTACGTGGAAGGAGACTTTTTATTGGATTTCAACGCACAAAGCACAACGCCGATTTATATTCAAATAGCAGAATGGCTTGAAAATGAAATATTAGCTGAGCGCTTATTACCTGAAGGCAAAGTATATTCGCAGTATCAGCTTGCTGAAATTTTTAATATTAATCCCGCAACAGCAGGAAAAGGGCTAACAATTTTAGTCGAAAATAAAATTTTATTTAAAAAGAGGGGGCTTGGCATGTTCGTTGTAGCAGATGCGAAAGAGCGTATTTTAGTAACACGTCGAAATCATAATTTAACGAAGATGGCACAGGTCATTGTGCAAGAAGCCAAAAGATTAGCCGTACCGGATGAAGAGTTGATTACTTTAATTAAGCAAATTCAAAAGGAGGGATGAGCCGTGATTAACATTGGCTGATAACGTATATATAACACGTGTTTCGGTGACGTGGAATGATTCAAAGTCCAATGATATTGTTGCAACGTCTTATGAAACTCCAATTATTTTTAATTGCATGGATATTTCAAAGGATGTACAGCCACCTATTATCGAATTTAAAAATAATCATTTCTTTATTTCGGAAGAGGAGATGATATTAGATTTCATCTCGATTCGAGCAAATTTAGATATGCTGAATCCTAAATACTATGGTCAAGTGTCTGATAGTTTGAACGGTTTTATTGGAAATCGGATTTTACACTTGAATGTTCCGAAGCACTTCAATATCATTGATAACAGTGGGCGGGTTGATTAGCTCACCCAATCCATAATGAATTGAGCGACGGAAAGTGAAAAAGTTATTAAAATTAGTTCTTTTTGCAGCAGCAGTTTGTGTGTTTTTATATGTGAATAACAATTGGATTACGACGACGAAGCTATTCCATGAATCAGACAAAATCCCAGAAAACTTTCATGGATACCGAGTGACACAAATTACGGATTTACATGATGCGACATTCGGTAAAAATCAATCACGCTTAGTGGAAAAAGTACGGGCTACAAAGCCAGATGCGATTTTTATTACAGGTGATTTAGTGGATAGTCGACGCTATAATTTGCAAAATAGTTTGCTAGCAGTAGAGCAGTTTGTTGAAATTGCGGATGTTTATTACGTGCTCGGAAATCATGAGGTGGCGCTAAATTTAACGGATGAAATTTATTTGGCGCTGACGGATTTAGGGGTGCACGTTTTACCGAATGATGCAGTGGTTATAGAGCGTGACGGGGAACGCATAGCCATTGCCGGTATAGAAGATCCGTTAATGGGACGTTCTGTTGGGTCGATGATTGACCAAGCGATGGAAAATGTAGATGACGAGCTTTTCACGATGCTGTTATCACATCGGCCAGAACAATTTGAAACGTATGTTGAAAAGGAAATGGATTACGTATTTACGGGTCATGCACATGGCGGCCAAATAAGAGTGCCATTTATAGGTGGGTTAGTTGCACCGTCGCAAGGCTTACTCCCAAAATACACAGCCGGTATTTTTGAAGAGAAAAATACAACAATGGTCATTAGTCGAGGATTAGGAAATAGTATTTTTCCCTATCGGATTTTTAACCTCCCGCAAATTATAACAGTAGAATTACAGAAGAAATAATACGAAAAACGCCACAGCTGTGGCGTTTTTTATTTTTAGTGGATAATAGATTTCTATTTATGCGAGTGTACTATATTTTAGGTCGTATTTACTCAATTTATAAATTTCTATATAATGGAAATATAAGGGTGGCTTTATAATGTCCACCCAAATAATCACAAAGGAATAGTAAACGGTGGGGAATGTAATAGGGGGCAACGAATAAGGTGTTTGGGGCAGTGGCGTAATTACCACTGCCCCTTAATTATGTGTAAATAGAAGAGGGAGAAACGATTAATTAGGCGTATACATTTTTTTCATGCTATCTAGTAGCTGCTCGGCTGTCAGGAGTTTTTCACCACCACCCTGTACAAGCGCATCATTGCCGCCACCTTTCCCTTTAATGGAAGGTAGAATAGCTGAAGAAATGTCTTTCATAGAGTGTGTAATATTCGCCCCACGAGAAGCGACAAATTGCAGTTTTTCTTCATTGTCAGCTACTAAAAGTGCAATTGAATTTGGATTTTCCTGCGTGATGAAGCGTGCGAGTTTTTGCAACTGTTGAATAGAGCGATTTGAAAATACTTTTGCAGCCAGCACATCTTTTGCCAGCTCACTTGCTTCGAATGTTAGTAAAGCATCTTGTGCTTCCGCAAGAGCCTTCTCAGTTGTTTTAGCTGTTTGCACAAATTTACGCAAAGTATCGGCTGCATTTTCCTCGGGCACACTTAATTGTCGAGCAACATCGCTTAATACTTGTTTTCGCATCGCTAATTGCTGTCGCACACGTTGCCCACATACAAAGTGAATGCGAATGTGTTGTTTCATTTTTTCAGTAGCGATTATTTTGAGTAATCCAACTTGTCCGGTTGAAGTTGGGTGTGTGCCGCCACAACCATTGTAATCATATTCTGGAATAATGACTAAGCGAATATCTTCATCAACATTTACTTCTTTTCGCAAGTTATATTCAGCTAAACTTTCTTTATCTACCCACTTTGTTTCGATTGGACGATTTTCAAAAATAATGTCATTCGCATGGTTTTCTACAGCTTCTAATTGCTCGGCAGTGACCTCGCCTGTATTTAAATCAATTGTGGCAAGCTCTGTCCCTAAATGGAAGCTCACGGTCGCAAAATCAAAAAGCTCTACGAAAGCAGCTGTCAAAATATGTTGCCCAGTATGCTGCTGCATATGGTCAAAGCGACGCGTCCAATTGAGCTTTCCGTGAATTTCTCCATTTAATGAGGCAACATCTGCTTGTGTATAATGGCGAATTTCCTCGTCTACTTTTTCGACATCAATTATTTCAATATCATTTATCCAACCCGTATCGTGCGGCTGTCCGCCACCCGTTGGATAGAAGGCTGTATTATCGAGTACTACGTAATGTCGGTTTTCCTCTGTCCCTGTTCGCATAACATTTGCTCTAAATTCAGAGAGCATTGAATCTTGATAATAGAATAGATTTTTCAAATGTATCAGCTCCTTATGTTCTAGTTTGGCATATGAAGCGAGAGCTGTCACTTTGATTTCATTTGACGCATGCGATTTTTTGTTTATGATTAAATAGATAGGCTTTTTGAAGGGAGCACGAACATGAATATTACACAATTTTCGATTGAAACGATTTTAGATCCAACGAATATTATAGAAGGTAAGCGTTATGAGCTTTTATTAGATGTAGAAGTTGATGAAGAGGATGAGCTTTATTCAGAAGCAGGTATTGAAATACGTGCCATTGTCGGCGTTTTGGATGGAAATGCTCGAGTTATTAACTATTTCATTATCGATAAAAAAGATAATGCTTACTTAGAGTTTGAGTTAGAAGAGGAAGAACAACAAATGATTTTAGCCTTTTGT
This sequence comes from Solibacillus sp. R5-41, assembly GCF_002736105.1. Lineage (NCBI taxonomy): Bacteria > Bacillati > Bacillota > Bacilli > Caryophanales > Caryophanaceae > Solibacillus > Solibacillus sp. R5-41. The sequence goes on from NZ_CP024123.1 coordinate 183,971, forward strand.
AATGAAGAATTAAAATCAGAATTAGGATTAATATAAAAAATGGACCGAGGCAGTTTCAGCTCGGTCCTTTTCAATTTTTATAATGCTTATTCTGGATATGTAATAAATTTAATTGTGTAGTAGTTACCGGTAATTCCGACACCTGCATTTGCGAAATCCTTATTGTTAATATTATCGCGGTGACCTTGTGAATTTAGTAATCCATTATGTGCTTCAAAAATTGTTGGGTAATTGTAGCTTAAATTTTCACCAGCTGCAGTGAATTTTAAACCTGCATTTTTAATACGATCGAACGGAGATACACCACTTGGGCTGTAGTGATCGAAATAATTGTTTTTATTCATATCTGTACTGTGGTTTTTCGCCAATTTCGCAATTTTCTGATCGTATTTTAACGCGTTAAGTCCATTATTCGCACGCGTTGCATTTGTTATCTCGATAAATAAGAATTCCAAGCTTGAATATTTACTTGCAGACGTATCATTTTTCATCATTTCAAATTTTTTAGCAGATGCCTCATCAGCATTTTCCCAGTAAATTGCATCAATATTATTGCCACTTAGCTTGTCTACTAAAATATAAATAGCTTTCCCATTTTTTGTTACTTTTGATGCGCCATTATAAACTTCCCCAATTTCAAAACCTTCAAATGAAGTACCTTTTTTCGTAATATAACCACCAATTATGTCCTTTCCAGATAAGATAGAAAGCTCAAATGTTTTGTAGTTCGAGTTTTTAATATAATAGCTTAAATTCCCGCCAACATCGTAAAGCTTTGATGCGTCTAAAGTTTCTGACGGTGGCATTGGCTTTGTTGGAGGTATATTTCCTGCACCTGATAAAACGCTTGTTGCGAGTGTGTCTTGATTGTTTTGAGACATACGGTATAAAAATGTTACGGCTTGAGCACGCGTTAGTGAGTTAGAAGCACCGAATTTCTTCGCAGGATCCAATTCATTCATATTTTGTCCTGATGAAATGCCTTCAGCCATTAAATATGTAACAGCACTATTCAAATCAGATGGTTTCCCATGTGCAAATGCAATTAGTTGCGCAAGTGTACCACGATTAATTGATTTTCCTCGAACAGAAGAATTATTTGTACCTTTTACAGGCGCGTTGTAATAGCTTAAGCGATCATAATAAAGATCCGACCAAACTTGACTGTCCGTACGTTCATTTTGCACTGAAGGGAACTGGAAAAATTCAGTGTACATTTTTGCAAATTGTGCCTCAGTGACAAAGCTTGTAGGATTGAATTGACCATTACTTCCAGAAGCAACGCCATTTTTTGCTGCCCACTGGATTGCATCATATGAAGGGTGATTAGTGCTTACATCAGAGTAACTTGCCGCTTCAGTTAGCAGTGTGAAACCATTATAGGAAAATAGAACCATTATTGTTAATATAATTTTTTTCAATGAAAGTCACTCCTTTTTTCCATAATCATACCATTTGATCGAGTGGTTTTTGAGGATTTTTTTACTTTTTTGATAAATGATACATAATGTTCAAAAAAATATTGGATAGTAATAGAAATGTTGGATAGTGAAATGGGGAGAAACGAAATAATAGATTCGAAATATAGTTCAAAGTTACTGTATAGTTAATTGTGAAAAGGGAAAATAAAAAGTATGGCCCAATAAATCAATAAAACCATCATGATTTGCTAATCATGATGGTTTTTAGTAGAGGAAGCTACATCAAAAAATATATAAACTCCCATTTCAGTGATGCTTTTCATCAAAAATTAGCCCACCGTTTTTTACCATACGGCAATTTTTCCATCTGTGCGTGATTCTGTCCCGCCGTAGAGCACGCCTGTTTTTTGATCACGCCAAATAATTTGCCCGCGTCCAAACAGACCGCTGTCATGTGTAAGGTGGATATCATGTCCTTTTCTCGCGAGTGCACGAACTAAATAGTCTGGGAAATGAGACTCCACTTCAATGCGTTTTTCGCCCATCCATTGCCAACGAGGCATATCCAGTGCGGCTTGCGGATTTAAGTGTGCATCAATAGTATGTGTTACCACTTGGAAGTGTCCTTGTGGCTGCATATAACCGCCCATTACCCCGAACGGTCCAACTGCTTTATTGTCTTTTGTTAAGAAACCTGGAATAATCGTATGATATGTACGCTTCTCAGGTTGCAAGAAGTTCGGGTGATCTTCATCAAGAGAAAAATCATAGCCACGGTTTTGTAGGGCAATTCCTGTATTCGGAATAACAATCCCTGAGCCAAAGCCCATATAGTTACTTTGTATAAAGGAAACCATATTACCTTCTGCATCTGCTGTGGCTAAATAAACAGTTCCGCCCTTTGGAATATCAAATGGCTTTGGATCTAGTGCTGTATCTGTAATTTCAGCAAAGCGTTTTTCGCCATATTCTTTCGATAAAAGCGTATTTGTATCAACAGACATTTGGGCACGTTCTGTAACGAATGCTTTACCATCCGTATAGGCAAGCTTCATCGCCTCGATTTGTTGGTGAATATTGTCTGCATCTTGCCATCTTATTTCTGCATGCTGGTAAATATTGAGTGCCATTTGCGCCACAATACCTTGTCCGTTTGGTGGGATTTCCCATACATCATAGCCTTTGTAATGAACCGAAATAGGATCAACCCACTCTGGTTGGAAGCTCATTAAGTCCTCTTTGGAAAGGAAGCCATTGTGCTCCTTCAAGAAGGCATCAATTTTGTCCGCTAACTCGCCTTTATAAAACGCATCCCCTTTTGTTTCTGCAATTAATCTTAATGTTTGCGCATGTGCAGGTGACTTCCAAATTTCACCGATTTCAGGTAGACGCCCTTCAATCGAAAATGTCTCAAACCAGTTCGTAAATTCTTCAGTTGTCAGTATTTCCTTGTATTTTTTATACGCATTTTGCCAATTTTGACCAAGCGTAACCGAAATAGGATAGCCTTCCTCTGCATAAGAAATAGCAGGGGCAAGTACCTCTGTTAAAGGCAAATTTCCAAAACGTTCCGAAAGGGCTACCCAAGCAGAAGGGGCACCTGGAACTGTTATAGGAATGACACCATGCATTGGAATTTTGTCCAATCCTCTTTTGTTCAATGCTTCTTTAGAAATTGACTTTGGAGAAGGGCCTGATGCGTTTAAGCCGAATAGCTCGTCTTTCATCCAAATAAGCGCAAATGCATCGCCACCAATTCCATTAGATGTCGGTTCAACAACCGTTAATGTTGCAGCAGTAGCAATGGCTGCATCAACCGCATTTCCTCCTTTTTTCAAAATGTCTAAACCAGCCTGTGCTGCAAGTGGCTGAGACGTTGCAACCATTCCACGATTGGCAATTACAGTGTTACGTTTACTCGGAAAAGGATAATGTGATAAATTCATTTCCAATTGCCCCCTTTGTTATCTGTATAATTGTCGTATTTTAACCTGGAAGCTTTAAATCAAATAATTATTCCTTTGAAAGTAATTCGTCAATCCAGCGTTGTACTTTAAGTCCTTCTTCAAACGTGACAAGGAAGGCATCTTCATTATGAAGGGCTTCATGACATGCTTGAAGTAATGTATGCGGCACAACCGCCGAGATGACTTCTTGCTCTGCCTCATATGGCGTACTTGTCCAAACTTGTGACCAGTTGCGAAGTGTTACGACTTTTTTTGTACCAAAAATTTTGAAATCAATGCGTTCCTCTTGGCCAATTGTTGATAAACCATTGATGACTACTGGGATCCCGCTTGTTGTTTTCGCAAGAGCCGTAACACCTGTTTCGCATAAAGTAACATCATCAGGGTACGTTGTTTCGTGTGCAATAATCGCTAAATCACCAAATAAATGATGTGTTAGCTGGAAATAATGCGGGAAAATCTCGCGAATAAAGCCTCCTTGCTCACGTGAAGCAATCCACGGATTTTGTTGCCATTTACGAGGCCACTCTGGAAAATATGTATGCAGTTCTATCCGTGTAATAGCGCCCATTTCTTCTTCATTTAACTCTTGCTTTAACTGATGAACGGCTGGACTGTACATGAGTGGGAAATGCATCGCCGTGTTCACATTTGCCTGTTGTGCTGTTTGGACCATCAGCTCACCGTCCGTTGCATCGTGTGCTAACGGTTTTTCCGATAAAATATGTAAGCCATGTTTCGCGATTTCCTGTGCAAGTGGTGCATGACTCACAGGGGGGGTACCGATATATACCCAGTCAGATTTGAGCTGAAGTAGCTCTTGTAAACTAGCTACGGTCGAAACATGGTATTTTGCTGCAAGTTCTTCGAGGCGCTCTTTATTTTCATCGTAAATGGCTGCGATTTCTATGTTTGGGTTATCGATGGCTTGATTAATGATACGCTCACCGACAATACCTGTCCCAATGATCGCTATTGAAGTTTTTGTCATATTTACATAGGCTCCTTTAAAAGTTGGATTTTTCTGATATTTATTTTAGCATATTTTGGATAAGAGTAATGTAATAAAAAAATAATATTTGAAATTGCGGTGCGGTTATATAGAATATAGGCATTGATTGGAGATTCAAGTTTCGGAGTGATGACACGATTAGCTAAAATACTCCCCGTACTAAGAAATACAATGACACCTGATGAAATAGCGATCATTTTCCACAAGCTACGGCGCTTTGCCTTGCCTATTCATAGTTCACCAACCTTAATATTTCTCGCAGTACTTTGAATGCAAAATGATATATGTTTTACTTAATTGTAAGTCGACCTATGTATATAACAAACGAATAAGAAAAAATTATACAAGAAAATGAAAAATACTTTTTAAAGAAAAGGGAAGTCTAAGTTTAACTTGTTTAAGCAGAATTTCTCCGCTTCTAAAAGTGAGGGATAAATACCATATATGAAAGGAAATCCTCAGGTTTTATTTTAATTATGTAGAGTTTTTCTAAATTGAACTTACGTATAAGGAGTTGGGGAAGATGAAGGTAGTTATTATTGGTGGAGATGCGGCCGGTATGAGCGCGGCAATGGAAATTTATAGAAATCATAAGGCAGCTGAAATTCTCGTTCTAGAGCGTAGCGATATTTATTCGTATGGTCAATGTGGGTTGCCGTATGTTATTAATGGAAAAGTAACTCATACAGATGAATTAATCGCCCGAGATGTGGAGGTGTATCGCGGAAAGTATGGCATGGATGCACGCATTTTCCATGAGGTCACAGCGATAGATACGCAGACTCAAATTGTGTACGCTACGGATGTAAATAGTGGAGAAGCATTTGAATTTTCTTATGACCAGCTGTTAATCGCGACCGGTGCTACACCAACGATGCCAACGTGGGAAAATCAAGAGTTACAAGGGATTCATCAAGTGAAAACAATTCCAGAAATGGCCGCGCTGATGCAAGATTTAGCCGGTACTAAACATGTCACAGTGATTGGGGCAGGGTATATCGGGCTTGAAATTGCAGAAACTGTTCGCGAACGAGGTATAAATGTGCGTATCATTCATCGTGGCTCCCAGCTCATGTCGACACTTGATCCAGAGCTAGCAAAGCTTGTGTTGGAGGAAGCCATTAAAAACGGGATTGAAGTGTTGTTGGAAGAGGAAATTATAGGATTTGAAGGACAGCAAAATATACAAGGTGTTCGTACGGAAAAGGGGAGCTATGCCACGGATTTAGTCATTGTGGCAACAGGTGTTAAGCCGAATACGCAATTTGCCAATGGTTTCGCAAAGCTGCCAAATGGTGCGTTGATTGTTAATGAAAAGATGGAAACGTCCATTCCAAATGTTTATGCAGCAGGAGATTGTGCGTCTCATTATCACCGGGTTAAACAAAAGGATGATTATTCACCACTTGGTACGACAGCCAATAAGCAAGGGCGTATAGCGGGTCTGAATATTGCAGGGCTTGAGCACTCATTTCAAGGCATTGTAGGCACGTCAATACTAAAGTTTTTTAATTTACAAATCGGGATGACAGGCTTAACGAATGAAGCGGCTGATGATCTCAATCATGTGGTAGAAGTTTATCGTTATGAGGCAAATGATGTGGCGAGCTATTATCAACCAGTACGACCAATGAAAATCCGCATGTTAGTAGAGCAGCAAAGTCGTCAATTGCTTGGTATGCAGGCTGTTGGTGGCAGTGGAGTAGATAAGCGAATCGATGTGTTTGCCACTGCGTTGTATAATGGCATGACATTTGAGCGATTATTGGATTTAGATTTAGCGTATGCGCCTCCATTTAATGGGGTATGGGACGCGATCCAGCAAGCACCAAAGCGATACGGGAAGATGTAGATCTTTTTGAAATGATGAAAAAGCAGTTGGGAAAGGGTGAGATGCCTCATTTCCAACTGCTATTTTATACAAAATCACTTTTTATTTTTAAACTCTTTTATTGAGCCATCAGAAAAATGAATTTCGACTTCGAATTCTTGGTAGTTTTCATCTAAATCAAAGGCTTTTAATACTTCAGAGATGATATCTTGATCCGTAGAGGCGGATGTGAACGTAAAGGATTTGAAAATAGGTTCTAGCTTTGAATAAGCGTCATTTCCCCTTATTACTTTATTATTGCGGTCCTCAATCGAAGCTTCTACCCCGTTTTCTTTCTGCTCATAATCTACCTCGTAGCTATCATCGATACCATAATCAACATCTAATGAAAAATTGCTAAAATTAAATGCGCCCACATTAGCAGTATTATTAGTGTTCGCTTTATTTTGAGTATTAGTATTTTCTTGCTCCGTAGTTGTTACTTTTGTTACTTTGTCATCATTACATGCCACAAGTAATAAAAGGCTTAATGGAAGGGCGAATAGTATATTTCTTTTCAATTGTTCATCCTACTCCTTTTTTCGATATATAATATTTATACCCAAATTATATAATTTAATACAAAAACCCCGATGCATAAAATGCTCGGGGCTTTGTTAGATATATGAAAAAGGCGTTAGTCAAATGGTTCAAATAAAGAGTAAGTATTTTCGATTTACGCTTACTAGTAAATCGGAAAAGTTTACTAGATGGAATCGAAAGGTAAAACAAAAATACTTATTTGAACTTGTTATTAATATAACGCAAAATAATAGAAAAGTATCCATTTTAATGAAAATGTAAATTACTTGTAATATACAGGATGTCCTGTAAATGCTTGATACGAAAGGGTTTACGTGTAAAATGGGGCTTTTTCGTCTGTCATCATATGAAAAAATAATAACAAATAGATGACATCTGTAACAACAAAACTTGTATGAAATGAATTTTGTTGTAAAGTTATTTTAACTTCATTCAGCAGAAGACTCCCATATTAATAGCTTGTTTTAACCAAATAGCAAATGATTAGACCTTAATGCAAATTTTTTGTTCATCGGTATTCATTTTAATAGTGCCGCATACAATAGTACCGTGCTTGGTAGGGGGAAGGTTATTTCTGTTTCCCTCTTTTCATTTTTACTCCATAAATCCGTAGTTACCCCCAAAAAGTGACTCTATTATAGAGATTCTTACAATAAGTAGCAGAAATAATCTCCATTTGTCATAAAACTATCTAATAATCTGAAGTTAAAAAATGTATAATAGGTATAGGAATGTCTTTCTGACATAGTGAATAGTACAGAGATTTAAGGTAATCCATGTAAAAATTTTATACGTAATGTCTATCTTTAGCGAATAATGTCCTTTTTATTTGAATTTTTTCAATTTTCTATTGCTTCATTTCATCATACTTGATTCAGAAAAGAGGTTTTCATATGTTAAATGGGAAGTTTTCAACAATCGAGCAACAATCAGATTTGTCTACAAATGAGCTGGAAATCGTGCAGGAGCCAACTGTACAAGCAGTAGAAACGTTATTTGTTAATGAATTTACAGATGGTGTTTTAAATCCATATGCAGCGATGCTGGGCCCATTAAAGGATGGTGGTACGATTATTGCCAACACAGCGCCAGGATGCTGGGGACCGATGATTACACCAGCTATTCGTGGTGGGCATGAAGTGACAAAGCCTGTTTATGTTGAAGGTGCTGAAGTTGGGGATGCGCTAATTATTCAAATTAAATCGATTCAAGTGACGTCACTTGCTACGTCGTCGGGTACGGATGAAGCGCAGGAAGATCGTTTTATTGGCGATCCATTTGTGAAAGTGAAGTGCCCAGGCTGCGGTAAATTGCACCCGAAAACAATTATGCAAGGAATTGGGCAAGAGTCCGTTCGTTGCGTCACATGCAATACGGACACAGCACCTTTTAAACTAACGAATGGCTACACAATGGCATTCAATCCAGGCGGTGAGATTGGTTTAACAGTAGGTAAAGAGGGCGCTCGCCGCATCGCGTTAAATGCCAAAAACTTTATGCGTACGCCAGAAAATTCAATTCAAAATCCAATTACAGCATTTGGACCGAGTGATTTAATTGGGATGATGGCGAGAATGCGTCCGTTCGTTGGTCAGTTAGGTACGACACCATCAAAGGCTATGCCAGATTCTCATAATGCAGGCGATTTTGGTACGTTTTTAATCGGTGCCCCACATGAGTTTACGATGACAGAGGAAGAGCTAAACATCCACCGTACAGACGGACATTTGGACATTAGCCGGGTACGTGAAGGCGCAGTACTGATTTGTCCTGTAAAGGTTGAGGGTGGTGGTGTGTATGTTGGAGACATGCATGCGATGCAGGGCGATGGAGAAATCGCAGGGCACACAACAGATGTTTCCGGCATCGTGCAGCTACAAGTGAATGTGCTAAAAAAAGTGGCGTTAGAAGGACCGATCCTATTGCCAAATGAAGAAGATCTACCATATACAGCAAAACCGTTTACGAAGGAAGAAAAACGTATCGCACGCGATTTAGCGGAAGAATATGGTGTGAAGCAAATAGAAGATTGCTTCCCATTATCAATCGTTGGTAGTGGTGTGGATTTAAATAGCGCAACAAATAATGCATTGGAGCGCGCGGCAAAGCTATTTGAAACATCCGTAGAAGAAGTGAAAAACCGTGCGACAATTACAGGCTCCATTGAAATTGGTCGCCATCCCGGTGTTGTAACAGTGACGATGCAAGTACCAAAACTGCAACTTAAAAAGGCCCGAATATTCAAGCCAGTGAAACGTCAATATGATTGCTAGAATGTTTTTCTAGCCTACTTTTCGGGAATAAAGAAATAAAGAAATGTAGGGAGATGAAGCTATGCAACCACTAGTAAAAAAAATTGAGGCGTCGGTCATTTCAATCAGTGTGCAATCAGGGCTTGGGATTATTGAAACTACGAGTGAACGAGATGACAGTAAAACGATTGTTTTTCAAGTAACAGCAGAAACACCACTCATGACAAAGGATGGGCAACGTTTAGGTGTGTCAGCCATTCCAGTCAAAGGCAAAATTACTGTTTATGTGGATTCACTCACCCCATTGACGATGATTCAGCCACCACATGTCGTCCCGCTATTAGTCATTTTTGAGCAGTATGGCAAAAAGGGAGAGGTTTCTGTTGGCGTATTTGATGACCGATTATTCAGTGATCAGCTTAAGTTAAAGCTACATGTAGGGAGCAAGACGGAAATCGTGGATTTAACGGGGAAACGCGTCAATTCGGACATGTTAGTAGGAAGGTTACTTTTCGTATTTTACGACAAGGCAACACGCAGTAAACCAGTCCAAGCAAATCCAATGAAAATCATCGTTACTAACTTAAAGGAAAATTAAATATGCGCAAAAGCATATCAAATTCTAAAATGGCTTATGTATGAAAGGTACTGTTGCAAGCAGCAGGCAAGATTTACAACGCCAATAGAAGGAAGATATGCTTTTTTCAGCATGGAAAGTAACGAGTTTAGTAGCGTAATTGATAATGTAGTATTCGGAAAAAGTAAAGGGGAGGGATCTGTTTGTTGCTATCATTTGATGAGCAGCTACTTCAAGTAACCAACGGACGAACAGGGGAAAGCTTCGAACGAATATGCCTAGAGCAATTCCTAGCCGACCAAATACATCAAAGCAGTTGGGGCATCACATTACCTAGTGTACAATTTTTGATTGATCAAGACCGAGCTGAGCATTTTTGCTTTCAACTTGTTAAAAGCTATTGGGGAAAAGCAAAATTGTTTTTTGATGATACCTTTCAAGAGGCCAATTTAAATGTTGAGGTGGCAAATGAAAGGGTGCAACAATTTTTCGATAACCCAAAGAACGAGCTACAATTATTTAATTTTTTACATATTCATGGAGAAATCCGTTTTGATCAATTTCTTGAACAACTCTTTTCAAAACCAATAGATACATCTAAGTTAAAAAGCGGGCTCGAAAAAATTTATGTATACAAAGTGAATGAACAATTTCTTGTGCAACCTATTTATTCGCAACACGCTCCATTTTGGCGTTACGTATTGGCGAAAAAAATCCATTCTCTATTTTTGCAAGTACCCTTAGAAAAAATGGAGCGTCCACTTGAATTGATGGGAAATTTGAAACATCAGCTCATGCAACATGTTACCGTGAATCGTATGGCGTCAATTATTCATAAATTAATTCAGCAAGTTGATGATGCAAATTCCCGATCACTTGCGTTAAAACAGCTTCATTTGTTAAATGTGCGGACCCACTTTACAAGTGGAAGACGCCATTTTTTAAAGTTGAGGAAATGTATTGATACTGTGCAAGCGAATTGGTCAAGGGGCAGTTTGGCGCTGAATGAAAAGGAAAAGACGCTTCTTTCTTATATGCTTTTTCAAGAGGCGACCTTTAAAAAAGAGCATGACGCGATTATTGCATATGGGCTCTATTTAATTGAAGGGGAACGGTTAAATAATCATGCGATTGAACTGGTCGTGGAATATCAGGATGTACTGAGTAGTATGAATCCGCAGCCTCATGCGCTTGTTAAAAATTATAAAGCTAACTATTTAGAGCATGTATTTTTTGTACTCATTGATACGTTGGTAAAGGAAAATCAGTTTCACTTTGCGATTGAGCTACTTAGAAATCACGAATTAGCAACATGTAAGGTGCTGTTTGATCTATTGCAATCACCAAATGCAGAGCAGGAACTACATAAAATCGAAGCCAGTGTACAGCAAGATATTGCGATGCTAGTAGATGGATCAACGCAGCTCATTCGGGAATCGTTAAAAACGTGGCAAGAGCATTATTTAGAACGAGATGGATCATACATACAAATTGCAGAAATGACTTCTATTCACGTATGTAATATACTCAAAATATTATTTCATGAAGAACAAGATATTTTACTAGAAAAGTTATTAAGCATTTATAAAAAATATTTAGTCATTCCTCAGCATTTAAACAAATTGCGTCAGTTTATTGAACAGCGGGTTGCAGTGAAAATGTAATGTAAGGAATTTATTGGAAAATATGAGCTTGCGTGTGATATTTCTAACAGCAAATCCAAATGCCCTTCTAATCAATTACGCCTCGGCGTAATTGCGTCCAGATTTTTTTCGAGCTTGCTCGAAAAACTCATCTAAAAATCTGTGACATCCGCCGGGGGCTTTAACCTGATTCAGCCGGGGTTTGAATCCCCACTGAAGTAAGGACATACTTGACATTCATCCCCCACTTATAGAAGTGGAGGACTTCTGCTGAAGCAAGTTAAACTTCTAAGTAGAAGGGGTGATTAAAATGTTGAAAAACGTTTTATTAAGCTGTGCAGGTGTTGTTTTATCAATCGTAGTAGGGATAGGCGTTTATTCAAGCCTCGTTTCAGTTGGGTGACATTCACTGGAGACTTTGGGAGACAACAGTACGAATAAAAAAGGTGTGCCAAAAATAAAATGGACACACCTTTTTTCTATTTCAGCACGCCGTCATTCTCAAGTTGCTCAATTTGTTGTGCAGAGTAACCATACTGCTCTAAAATTTCCTCTGTATGTGCCCCTATTTTTGCCCCGACAAACTGATAAGTGGGTTCAATTCCATCAAATTTTAATGCCGTTCCAATTTGGCGTTGCGCTGTTCCGTCTGATTTCGGTACATCTACGAGCATATTGCGTACGTTAATTTGTGGATGCTCACAAGCTTCATCAAATGCTAATACCGGTTCCACACACCCATGAAAATCATCATTGAAAATATCAAGCCACTGTTCGAATGTTTTTGTACTAAAAGCATCCGTTACTGCTTCTTTAAAACGTCGTTGCGTATAGGCTGAATCTTTAAATTTGCTGTCAATCAGCTCAGGAATTCCGAGTGCTTCACAAAGTAGCTTGCGGAATTGTGGCTCTAAGCTTCCGACAGAAAAATAGCGCCCGTCTTTTGTACGATAATAATCATAAAACGTTCCGCCATTTAAAATTTCTTCCTCTGGCTGCGGTAGGCGTCCACTACCAAAATATTGAGCCCCGTAGATGGCATTCATCGCAAACATCGCATCGGTCATCGAAACATCAATAAATTTTCCTTCTCCTGTTTTCTCTCGGTGTAATGCGGCAGCGAGCACCCCTACTGCTGCATGCATAGCCCCGCCGGCCATATCGGCAATTTGAATGCCCATAGCAATTGGTTTTTTATCCTTTAAGCGTGAATGATCGAGCACTCCCGCAACCGATAAATAGTTATTGTCATGACCTGGACGTTTGGCGAACGGTCCTGTTTGCCCATAACCGGTAATTGAACAGTAAATAATGCGCGGATTAATGGCCCGCAGCGTTTCGTAATCAATGCCGAGTCGCTTCATCACACCCGGACGGAATCCTTCAATGACAATGTCATAATCGCTAATTAACTTTTTTACAATAACAATTGCCTCAGGTGTTTTTAAATTGAGTTTGAGAGAACGCTTCGAACGATTTAAATGCTGATGAATAAAAGATTCCTGCTCCTCATCATATGGTGGCATAATCCGCATTAAATCAACACGACGTTCAGATTCGATATGGATGATATCTGCCCCTAAGTCAGCAAACATCATCGTCGCAAATGGTCCCGAAAAAAGCGAGCAAAAATCAAGAACCTTTAATCCGTTTAAGATTGTCATTTTCCCATCCCCTTTTAGTAGCTAAAAACAGAAAATTGTAATAATACAGAAAATATCATGTTAATCAGTAGTATAACAGTTGTATTTGTAAAATTATATATCTATGTAATGATATTATTAAAATAATCTGAAAATTAATATCCCCTTGTTTTAATTTTGTAACTTTTAGATACGGACAGACGACCAATCTAAAAAAGGGGGCATTTTGATTGAAAAGGCGACTGCTTATGCTATGTATTCCTTTCGTGTTTGCTGGCTGTGCAATTACAAACACACAAACAATTATTGATTGGGTAGATTTTGTTAAATTGAATGATAGCTCCTACTATGGAATTTATGAAACAGAGCTGGCCTCGCCCGATTTTTTAGGAGAGGTCGCATCCGTTGTAAAATTTAAACTTGATGAAAATGTCACAACTACATCGTATAAATCGAAAAATGGGGATGCAGCTTTCCATGAAAAGGGCACGAAAATCTATGCGGTGAAAGGGCTAGAGGATGTGTACGCAGTTCAATCGAATTATAAAATAAATGGCTACCAAATTTATTTTGAAGATGGAAATATGAGCAACTACCGTTTTGATACAATGTCCCAAGATGAAATCAAAAAAGTCGAGCTGTATAAATTGAATGAACAAGGTGGTTATAAGCTTTTATCCATGTTGAATGAACAAACTGAAATTCAGTCGTTTCTCGCTGTCTTAAATGCGAGTGAAGAAAAATCCAACTTTAAGCCGAAAATGATTGATAAAGATCCAACTTACTTTGAAATGGTATTTTACAGTAATGCACCAATCGCACATCGTTATGGGCTGCAATATGATGGAGAAACCTATTACTGGCATCCATGGGAAACAGCAATTCTGGATGAAAAGATAGGTGAATACTTCAAGGAATAGCAGATGAATTAAAAAAGCCTACAAACTTGAGTTCAATCAATTTTGTAGGCAAACGTTTTAAATAGAATAAAAATTCATAGTAAAGTAAGGTTGATTTTTACTATTAAATTCAACGCCAACGAAAATATGTGTAAATTCTTTGCGTAAAATATTTTCACGATGACCAAGGGAATTCATTAATGCTTCATGTGCGTAAATGGAACTATATTGACCATATGCTAAATTTTCGCCCCACCAAGAAAAAGAGACACCGCCATTTTTCATGCGAGCACCGCCACGCTGACCAACTAAGTTCACGTGACCGAAATAATTATTATTGGCCATGCTCTCACTATGCTTTCGAGCTACGCCATTGAATCCAGGTGTATACGTAAGTGGCTTTAACCCCTCTGCCACACGGGCTTGATTGATCAGTTCCACCATTAATTCTTCAAAGCCTTCACGTAATTCATCTGAAGGTGTCGCAAAAAATCCAGGTTTCGACATTTCCGTATGGGCATTGACCCATGTGATGGAACGAACGATATTTTGTTCATGCGCATCATAGAAAAATGTTACATATTGGCCGTCTATTAAATACGTACCACTTGTTTCATTGTTGTATTTATCAATATAGGTTTGCGTGTAATTTCTTTGATTTTTTTTAATATGTTTCAATGGTTCGCCGTATTTCGCCTTCACGGCATTACGTGAGCTTCCTACTTGAACACCAAATGCAAACTTCCCAACAGTTGTTTCATAGCCAGCGACAGCTTTTCCGTTTTTAATACCGACTAAGTTGAATTGATTATAGTTTGAAGAGGGCATTTCCCAAGTGAAGTCATATTCAGTAGGGAACGATTTGACCGCTGTATGAGCAGATATTGCGTCACTTTTCGCAATCGTTTTAAATGGAATAATAATCCCTTGGTTCATCGCTTTCCCAGACGTTGTTTTTAAATTATTTGTGACAACCACTTTATAGTTTGTATCGTATTGTAAGTTTGAGGTAGGTGTAATCGTTATTTTATTTTCTGAAACGGTAGTTTGAATGGTAATTTTATTTGCAAAGTGGTCTTGTATATAAACATTTTGATTTACAGAGTCAGCTGCAATCGGTTTATTAAATGTGATCGTCCATTGTTTATTTACGGGAACATCTGAGAAAGAATCCCACTCCTTTGATTCGGTTGTACCCGTGATCATTAATGTTGCACTAAATAATATTGGAATGATAATACCCATCATAGAACTAGATTTATTCAATCTAAAACATTTCCTTTCAATAATTTATTATATGAACAACGAGTATTTTATACTATTTTCATAGTGGATTTCACGGATGTTGCTTGAGCATATTGCTTGCATTACGTCTCAGAAACAATGGTTATATAAGCTTTGTTCTTTGGATTATCCAATTAAATGAAGAATTTCTTTGGTGGGATCTAGGTTCAAATTATCTTAAAACAACAATGTGAATTAAAATAGAAAGTTTTGTATGGAGTGCCACTGAGGGTCTCATTGGTAAAAGTTCCTTTATAATTTCGACAACTTAAATTAGATGATTAGTTTTGATTTTTAGATTTAGAAAATAAAGTTTTTGTTAAAAGTCACAAATGGACAGGGGGGATCTGAAATGATAGGGTAAAAAAGGTATTGAACCTAAAATTAAACAATTCAATATCTATATAAAGGATACGGGGAATTCGGCCGATATAAAAAGGGTAGAATTACATAATTTTGATTTCACACTCTAAAAAAGGGGAGGTACTCTCTAAATGGATTCGAAAAAAACGCAGAAGCTATCAAAAGCATCGGTTGCAGCTGTACTTGCAGCAAGCGGTGTTATTGTAGCAATGCCTCAACCAACACATGCTTACGCATTTAATGATTTAAATCCAAATGCAGATTATTACCAGCCAGTCATGGATTTATATAAACGAAATATCGCGAAAGGCTATTCAGATGGAACTTACCGCCCGAATACAGCGATTACACGTGCAGATGCAGCAAGAATGCTCGCACTATCGATTAATGTGAAGACAACCAATCCTAAAAACCCAAAATTCAAGGATGTACAGGTTTCACATCCAGACTATAAATACATCGCCGCTTTAGCCGAAGCGGGTATCATTAATGGTTTCCCAGACAATTCGTATAAGCCGAATGAGTATATTACGCGTAGTCAAATGGCAAAAATTTTGACGCTTGGCTTTAAATTTGGTGTGTCCACTAAGCTAACAAATACCTTTAAAGATGTACCTACAACAAATGCCAATGCATATTATATTCAAACACTAGTAGATTTAAATATAACAAAAGGGATAACGCCAATATCATTTGAGCCGTCTAGTACTGTGACACGTGGTCAAATGGCAACGTTTATTTGGCGCGCAGAAAAGGCCGATAAAGGAAAGCCTGTTTACACGGTGGGTGATATTACAGGAGATAAAGTGTATATAAACGGCGTGGCTTATACGATTGCTCCGTCTTTACGCTCGATTTTTAATGCTTCTAACAAGCGTATTTTAAGTGGTGCACATATCGAAGGTTCATTTACGAGCACAACACTTACTGCCGTTTCGAAGCTCACACTCAATGCAAGTGGTACGTCAACATCTTTACTTGCATTAGATGGAGATGATACAACTTTCAGCGGCGAATTGATTATTAATGGGAGCTACTTGCGCTTAAAAAATATTAATCTTACAGGGCGGGTAGAAGTGGCAGAAACACCGCGTAAATCATTAGCAAAATATCTGACGAATCCATTGCAAAATGTACGAATCGCAGGAATTAATAGCTTTGGTTTTATTGATTGGGACAAGCCGACAGATTCAGACGAGGAAGGCTTCTTAAATCCGGACGATAATGAAAACTTAACGGACAAGCCAGATCCATCAAAGCCACCGCATAAGCAGCCGTATAATACGCGTATGCCTAAAATTGAAAAATACGTAGATTTCTCCAATTCAACGGTGCGCAATTTATTTATTACGCAAAACCGTTCGTTTGTATCGGCAGAGGAAACGATTGACCGAATTACTGTGCAGCAAGATGTCGCGCAATATGAACTGTATGCAGATGCTAATGCAATGTACATCGATACAGATGTCAACGTAACGGTATTCGGTGTGAATGACATTAAGTATGTATATAAAAATACGATGAAAAATGTATTCTTCCATACAGACAGCTATTATGACTATTTATATGTCACGACAGGAAGCGGTTTTATTGATATTGGCGACCATGTTTACATTGACAAAGCCATTATACCGCCTAATAAAACGCCAAACGATATTTTTGATGACTACGAAAATGATGATGGCAATATTGGCTGGATTGAAGATGAAAATGGTAACCCAGTAGACCGCGACCCAGTAGAAGATACGGTTATTCCGGATGTGACATCACCAAAAATTTTGGATTTAGCGGTAACAGCAGGTGGTACGATTGCAAACGTTTCATTAAAAGTAGATGAAGATGGTACGTACTATTATATGGTGAAGAAAACCGATGAAAAGCCGCCTTCTATTAATGAAATCAAAAAGGGCGATGGAAAATATAGCGGTAAAGGTTCGATTAAAAAAGACGTACCCGTTAATTTTGCGGTCAATGATTTAGAAACACTAACGGAATATACGATTTATGTCATCGTCATTGATGGTGCAGAAAACGTTTCAAATAAAGAATCGAAAGACTTTAAAACAATTGACGGACAGCCACCAAATTTAACTTTAACAAAAGGCGATCCAATGTATGGCGGAAAACGTGTTCAGTTTAAAATCAAGCCAACTGAAGCGGGAAGTTACTATTACTACGTTCGCCCAAAAACATCAGCTGCTGGTCCAACGGTAGATGATATTATTAAAACGCATACAGGTACTGGCAAAGCGACGGATCCTGGCGAAATTATTGTGACCGAGTATAACTACGGAGCAAAGCCAAATCTAGAGGCGATTCAGCCGAATAAAGAATACGAAATTTTCGCAGTCATGGTCGATTCGTCGGGCAATAAAATGCGTACTGTATCGAGTATCACAATTAAAACTGAAGGGCCAGATTTAGTAAATCCTTATGTTTCGAATACGAATTTAGAGCAGGACACATCATCAAACAATAAAGAAAAGAGCTACTTCTATTTAACGGTAAGTGAAAAATTAAATAAGGAATCCGCTGAAAATGTGAATAACTATATTTTATCGGGTACGGGTATTGTCAACGTAACGGGACAAAAGGAAATCAAGCCTTCTGAAGTCGTGTATGAAGAGAAAGGCAATCGAGTTCGCCTGACGATTCCTTCGATTACCGGTTTCGTAAATGGTGATACATTGCGCGCAACTGTTTTACCTGGTGTTACGGATTTAGCGGAAAATCCATTTGAAAATATTGATACGGTGCCAACAGGTCAAGTGCCACGTAACTACGCGGAATACCGCCATAATGATTCGTTGAAGCCGGAAATTATAATTGATAATGTAATTGCTGGACCAACAAAATATGAAGTAGAAGTAACGACGAAAAAAGCTGGTACGTACTATTACATGATTTTGCCAGATAACTATTTCACGGGAAAAGATATTAAAAGCCGTGATTTCGTAGATGAATTCTCATTGGATTCATCCGTCGTGACGGGTAAGTTCCAAACATCGGGTAAAGATGATTATTTATATAAAGAAGGTAATAAACCCGCTGAACTGGGCAAGTTTAAGTTCGATGTACTTAAGCCCAAAAACTTAGATCCATTTACAAGCTATTCGATTTATATGGTATTAAAAGACCGTTCAGGCCAATTGTCTGACATTACGAGCAAGTCATTAATTAGTGACTCGAAGCCACCTTTAGTTTCGGATATTTCAGTGGAATCGATTAAAGACAATGATAAAGCGGTAAAAGTAAAATTGAATGTGGATGAGAAAGCAAAGTTCCATGTTATTCCCGTGAAAAAATATATTTTAGATGCAATGGGTAATCGAGTGCTTAACACGAATTACTTTAATACAGATGGCACGCTGAAGGATATTAATAATGCGATGGATACAAGCTTATCAGATGCAGAGCGTAAAGCAAACTTTATGAGTATTGGTACAGCAAAAGAGGCAAGTTCAGATAAGGCTGGAAATATTGATTTCGACGTATCTGGACTAGATGCACATGAAGAGTACGGTATTTATATTGGGGCAGAGGACACATATGGTAACTTCACTGTCAAACAGCGTAGCAGTTCTTCATCTACTGCAATTGATGAACCAAAAGGCGATATGATGAAACAAACATTCTATACGGATGGCACGAAGCCGTTTATTACGAATAATCAAATTGTTTATAGAAGTCCAGATGCAGCAAGTCCGACGTTTACAATTACATTTAATGAAGCGATTATGCGTCAAAAGGATACGAATGTGTCATTAATACCAAAATCAGGTGCATTTGATCTTACTTCAATCTTGGAAATTAAAGATTCAGCAGGCAGTAATATTACAAACCAATTCCAATTTGTCGGATATACAATTGGAGCAGATACAGCGAAAGCCTCAAATTTAGTCATTAAGCCAATCAATACATCTAATGCGAACCAAACATTCACAGTGACGATGAAAGATCAGCCTGGTGCATATGACTATAAAGATCAAAACGGATTTGATTTATCGAAGATAGGGAAGTATGAGTGGCCAGGCAATGTGGAGAGTAAGATTAAAGATGCCGTTCTTACAGGAAAAAATGCAGGGACTCCTGCAATACCTGCTTCGAAAACGATGCGTGCTATGATGTATTTTGATATCGATTTATCATTAAATCAAACGTATTACTATGCGGTTACAAATAATACAAAAACATCAGTTGACCCACAACTTGTGATGAATTTAGTAAAAGATCCAAATACATCAAATAATGATATTTTTGCATATGGTTCAGGAAAACTTTCAGCAAATAGTGTAGCAGATAAACAAGCTACACTTGATTTAACCGCACCACCTGCAGTTGGACCCTTTACACCAGTATTCACAAAAGGAAATAACTTCTTTATCTTTACTATTGATAAATACGGTAACATTGTTTGGGCGAAAGAAGACAGTAGCGGACTTAAATACCGTCAGATTAGTAACGACTTTAATATACCGTTTTAAAACAACCTGCACCGGGCGTTGTAAATAACATGGACCAGGTGTACAAAAAATCTAACATTAAATAAAAGGACCCTCACATGCAGGGTCCTTTTCCAATCTCATATAAAACAATATCTAAATCCAAAATTCCAACTTTTAATATGGCTGATTCAATAATAACCTGCACATTTTTAAATGTTGACGGTACACCTGGAATGACATATGTTCCAAAATTGATATATCCAGCTTGCATATTAGGCGCAGCTCCAAAATCATGGTTACTTCTCTACAGATGTTAAGCCTTAACAGCAAGGTTCCAATGTGCTGATTGTACTTCTTTTACTTTGGCTACATAATCTTTTTGAATATCAAATAATTCTTCGATTGGAAGGCCACTAAATGCTTCAGCAAATGGATCATTAACATCTGTTCGTTGACCACTCATTTCTTCAACAATCGCTAAAGAACAGAATGGTACGTATGCTGCACTGTATCCACCTTCGTGACAAGCAACGAGTTTACCTTCGCAATGTTTATTAGCTAAATCAAGCATAAAGCGTGTCATTTGGCGGAAACCTTCTGCATTCACCATCATTCGTGCAAGAGGGTCGAACATGCCAGCATCTTGACCTGCTGAAATAATAATTAACTCTGGTTTAAATTGATCAGCGATAGGTCCTACCACTTCTTGTAATGCATGTAAGTATCCAGCATTACCTGTTCCAGCAGGGAGTGGAATGTTTACAGTGCGACCAAGAGCTTCACCTGTACCGATATCTTCTGCGTTTCCACGTCCTGGTGGGAACAATCGCTCTTGATGTAGGGAAACAAACAATACATTTGGATCATCATAGAAAGCTGATTCTGTACCATTACCGTGATGCACATCCCAATCGAGAACCATTACTCTTTCAAGACCAAGTACATTACGAGCATATTTTGCTGCAATAGCAACATTATTGAATAAGCAGAATCCCATACCTAAATCGGCTTCTGCGTGGTGACCTGGAGGACGCGTTAAAGCATAAGCGTTATCAACTTGACCGCTAACAACTGCTTCAACTGCTGTAATTGCTCCACCAGCAGATAACAATGCGATTTCATAAGATCCTTTACCTACAAGCGCTAAATCACCTGCATCTCCAAATCCAATCGCACTTAATTCTTTTACTTTATTTATATACGATTCACCATGGAAGAATTTAATCTCTTCAACAGATGCAGGGCGAGGCTTTACTTGTTCTAACTTTTCCATTAATCCACTAACTTCAAGTAGATTTTTAAAGCGTCGTTTTGTAGCAGGATTTTCTGAGTGAACATCGCTTTCGATATATCCTCCAGGTTGCATAAATAACGCACCATTTCCTGTATCATGCCAGAAATAACTCTCATCACAAATAAATCCTGTTTTCTTCATACAATTCCCTCCATCTTTAAATGAAAATTTTCTTTACTGCTAATCTCATTAAAATATATTTCTTAGAAACTTACCATTACCCATTCGGGTTATTTTTCTTAATTTAAACAATAATTCGCTACTTCGAGTATAATATTTTATAATGTGATTAAGAGGGGGTAATGTATGAATAGTCAAGTTTTGACTTCTAAAGATTACGAGAAAATTATACACTTTTCATCTCAAATTGCTTATCCAGTAGAAGATACTCGTTTACACATTCAACATAAATTAGCGGATATTTTTGGTTATGATCAAACAGTATTTTGGTATGCAGATAATAGTGGAAATTTGAATGATCCAATTAATTATAATTTAAGCGATCGAGCACTCTCAGAGTATCTTACTGACTATCATGATTACGATTTATTACACCCTACAAAAAATGTTAATTTGTTTCGTGAGGAAAAAGCTATTCGATTAGTTGACCTTGTAACGCCTAATCAATATAAAAATTCACCTTTTTATCAATCGTTTTTAAAAGGGTATGGTTACCATGACGAAATGGTTGTAGCACTTATTCATCAAGATGCATTTATTGGAGCAATAGGAATGGCTCAAAAAAAAGAATTATATAAATTTACAGCAAAAGATTGTAACATACTAAAACTAGTATCAGATGTAATAGCATCTGTATTTTCACATCAATTAAAAAATAATAGCGAATACAACTTATTATCAAATAGAGAAATAGATGTTGTGAACCTTGTTAAAAAAGGGTTAACCAATCAAGTCATCGCAGCGAAACTGCATATTTCAGTTAACACTGTAAAAAAACATTTACAAAATATTTATGAAAAATACAGCGTGCAAAATCGAACGCAATTGGTTCAGAAATTATAAATTTATGTTTATCAGACACTCTTATGTACGTATTGTAAAAGAATATACAGTAGCAATTGGATTATGAAATGAATTTATTAATTATTAGATAAAATTAGTATTGAGAACTACCTGAACCGATTGCGCAAACAATTTTTACAATTGAGTTAATTTCATAATTCCAATCTCTTTGGTATCAAGAGCTCTCAAACAATAAAAAAGGGCAACTGCACGCTGCTTAGCTCGCTGAACAGCATGTTTAAAAGATATATTTGAAGAAACAGAAATAATCGAGCATGAAATTAGTAATCTAGAACTACGGTATATTTTATTTCATAGAGACGAAAAACAAATTCACCAACACTATATTTATTTTGGAGAAACGTCAAAGGTTTGTGTCAGTAACACTAGGGAAGGAGAATTACATTGGATTAGGTTTTGTGAATTTGAAAATTTAGAAGTACCTCTTACGGTAAAGCATATGTTTAAACATTTTTTTACTAGTCCAAATGAAAATATGATAATTAATGGGTCGATAAATGATACTCAAATAGAGTGGTCTAATCTGGTGAATTAATTTAAGAATATGAATAACCTGCACCGGGTACACAAAAAATCCAGACAATTCTCTACAATTTAAAAAAGTTGAAGGGCTTCTTAGTTTCTGCGGTTTCATCTGCTCAAGCTGTCGTGAATAATTACTATGGTACACAGGAACAGATCGTTTCTGCACTCAATAATTTAGAAATTGCTATTTCAACTTATAAGAACGCGCAAAAATATGGTTTGTCTGGATATACTGGTGATAAATCTACACTAACGAATCTCATCAATTCTGTTCAATATGTAACAGTTTCTTGGAATAATGGTAGTGACTTGTCATCAAACACGGCTTGGACAACTCAAGCTGATCAAGATGCGTTAATTTCTGCGGTTTCATCTGCTCAAACTGTCTTGAATAATTACTCTGCATCACAATATGATGTAACAAATGCTATTAACAATTTAAACAATGCGATTTCGACGTATAAAAATGCTCAGAAATATGGTCCTTATGGGAATGGATATTATGGGGATAAATCGTGGTTATCATCATTATTAGGTTCTGTAAATACTGTTAATATTTCTTATACTGGAAATGGTCAGGACGTTTATTATAACGAAAAGTGGACTACACTAGATGCATATAATAACTTCATGTTAGTCGTAGATTCGGCTCGAAGTGTTTCGAATTCTTCATACGCTTCACAGGATCAAATTAATGCGGCTGTAAGTGATCTACAAAATGCCATTAACATTTATAGTTACTCTCAAAGCTATGGCTCTCGATCATATTAATTTAAAAGTAGCGGTAACACGTACAGGTTGCTCAAATGATTCTGATAATTTTATGCAATTTAAAAAAGAGGAAGAGCTCTTCATGGCTAAGGCTATGAAGAGTTTTTCTTTTGAGGTAGGGGAGAAGTGACATGCACCGGGTGCACAAACAATTACAAAAAAGTATTCCGTATTTTGAAGACATTATAGAACAATTTGGCGTTCCTTCCCATTCTACTGTGAGAGTTCATTTTTGGTAACAAACACTTTTGAAACAATTCATCACAATGCTTTGTTCTCCCATATCTTGAATAACATTCGTCATGTAACTTACAACATGCATCGACTGCATTCGTTGGTTTTCCAGGACCTGAACAGCCCGGCCCACAGTATCTATACCCAGGATAACAAAAACCCGCTTTTTTACTTTTACTCACCATTTTCCACCCTTTCTAAATTGTATTTATACTCTAAAATATGTAACTTTTTATTTGGGGAAAGGGGTTAAAAACTAGAAAAAGTGTGAAAGGGAAAAGCAAATTTATCTTAATAATTTGTTTGATTCTTGTTCTAGCTTGGAACATTGATTTTAAATAAAGGTGAAATGACGATTTTAGTTGCTAAATTATTGATGGTAGATGCTTCGAAAAAAGTAAGCGTGGAGATACTAAATCCATTAAAAACGCTAATCACGGCTATTGTTAGCAAGTTGGATTTAAAGGTGCTCGATGTGATCGAATACACATGCTATTATCCAGTAAGAAATTATGTCTTACTATGAAAATTCCGATATTTATAGCTATATGCTTTATGAGTCTTGGTCAAAATATGCGCTTAACTATATAAAATAATCTTTTACAGAAGTAAGATTTCTACTATAAATTCTAAAAAAGAGCATACTTAGCTAGCTTATTTGTACGATTTCCTTATTAAAGCTTTTTGCGTTGTGGGAGACGGTAAATTTTTAAATACATTTCCACTTCTATTTTTAGCAATCCAATTGTAGTTAATAATTATAGACAAATTGCATCGTTTAATAGACATTTGCCCTCCGTTATTAGACAATTCGGTTGACCATAATCCGTTTTTTCATTTGAAATTTCGTTAATAGACAATTGATTCGCTTTAATAGACAATCTCCCTTCGATAATGGACTTTTTCCTAGCGTTAATGGACAAAATACATCGGTTATTAGACAAATTGAAGCCGTTAATAGACAATCCACGTTTTAATAGACAATTTCACATCATTAATGGACATTTTCGCCGCCACTCAAAATTTCCCGATGTTTTTCAATCCAAACTAAAGAAACACTTTCATTTTTATTAAGTTTTCATACACTGAATCGAAACATGCTGCAATACTGCGCGAAATTATTACAAGAACAGATTTCAGTGTTGACCTAATTTACTATTAAGGGAGTAGTTAGGTTTTTTGACAGGAAAATCAAGTCCATAAATAAGGTTATAATAACAGTTTTGGAGAAAATGAAAAGGAGAAACGTTACTGGGAAAGGGGATTCTAAATGCTAAAATTGATGGCAAGCTTTGGCGTGACGTTGTTATTGCTAGCTGGCTGCTCAGAAAAAGAACAACAAAATGTGATGGAAGAAGTGGGGCAAGCAAAGGTAGTTAATGAAGCGGAAGTAATCGCACAAAATTTAAATGCACCATGGGCTATTGAAAAAATAGAAAATACTTTTTTCATAACGGAACGTACCGGGGCAATTGTAAAAATTCAAGATGATAAAATGGCGCGCCAAAAAGTGCAACTTAAACAGCACTTATCAACAGCACCAGAGGCAGGGCTACTTGGCTTTGTCTTAGCACCGGATTTTGCAAATTCAAATCAAGCATTCGCCTATTATACGTATGAAAAAGGGAGCAAACAATTTAACCGTATTGTTTTGCTACAGCTTGAAAATGATGTGTGGTATGAGGAAAAAGTGCTTGTAGATGAAATTCCAAGTGGAACGTATCATCATGGAGGGCGTTTGAAAATTGGACCAGATAGCAAGCTCTATGCAACAGCAGGTGATGCATCAAACCCAAAACATGCACAAGATAAAGCCTCACTTGCTGGAAAAATATTACGTCTAAATTTAGATGGCTCAATTCCTGACGATAATCCATTCAATCATTCCTATGTGTTTAGCTATGGACACCGCAATCCTCAAGGGCTCACATGGAAGGCAGATGGGAAAATGTATGCAACGGAGCATGGGCAAAGTGCGAATGATGAAGTAAATGAAATCCAAGCGGGTAAAAACTATGGCTGGCCAATTATCGAAGGAAGCGAACAGCAACAAGGGCTTGTTACACCTCTCTTCACGTCCGGTGCAAGCACGACTTGGGCTCCGTCTGGCATGGCAAGTGACAATGGGGAATTGTATGTAGCGGCACTAAGAGGGACGGCCATTTTAGCATTTCATTTACAAACAAATGAAGTGCGCGAAATCATCAATAATGTTGGGCGGATTCGCGATGTTTGGATAGAGGGAGACACGTTGTATTGGATAACTAATAATACAGATGGCAGAGGTCAAGCAAGTAAGGCGGATGACCGTCTATTCAAATTAGAGCTATAAAAAGTATAAGCAATTAATAAACTAAGCCGTACTAAAATGAAAATCCAGTACGGCATTCACATTCAAAATTTACATAAATCGCACTATACTTGGCGTTCAAAGGCAAGCTTAACCCCCAATGAAATTAACACAATGCCCGTAATTTTATTGAATACTGTTTGTACAGATGGGCGCAAAAACCACGCGCGTAAAAGTAGCCGCTAATTTATATGTTAGCGGCTTTTCAGGTTGGAATGAGTTCCTACATGTTCACGGTGTTTGCTTTTGCTGTATCCACAATCAATTGTTGCACATGTTCGATATCTACATTGCCCCCAGAAATAAGTGTAACGATGTTTTTCCCTTGCATATTGAGCTTATTAAAAAGCGCGGCTGCGACAGTTGTAGCACTTGAAGGCTCGATTAGTTGCTTTGTACGTTCGAGCACAAGACTAAAGGCCATGCGAATTTCGTCCTCACTTACGAGCACTAAATCATCTAAATATTTTGTTAACACAGGAAATGTTAAATCACCGGGCTGGTTTGTTCGTAAGCCATCTGCAATCGTATATGTTGCAGGAATTGCAGTAATTTTTTTGTTTTGTAATGATAAATATGTATCATTCGCAAGCTCAGGCTCGACCCCAATTATTTGAATGGCGGGATTTGTTTCTTTTACAGCGGTTAAAATACCTGAAATTAAGCCGCCACCTCCAATTGGTACAACAATGGCATCAATGTCATGAA
Organism: Solibacillus sp. R5-41; assembly: GCF_002736105.1. Classification (NCBI taxonomy): domain Bacteria; kingdom Bacillati; phylum Bacillota; class Bacilli; order Caryophanales; family Caryophanaceae; genus Solibacillus; species Solibacillus sp. R5-41. The sequence goes on from NZ_CP024123.1 coordinate 210,816, forward strand.
GCTGCTGTAAAATTTCAAGTCCTACCGTTCCTTGTCCAGCCATAATAAGTGGATCGTCATAAGGGGGAATATAGATGCCGTTTTGTTCATCGGCAATTTGCTGTGCCCTTGGTAGACGTTCACCAGATGTAGTTCCACACTTTTCAACCTGCCCATTGTAACCGAGGATGGCGTTAATTTTACACTGGCTCGCGTTTTCAGGCACAACAATGGTTGAAGGAACGCCGTATTTATTAGCAACGTAGCTAACCGCTTGCCCGTGATTGCCAGATGATGCCGTTGTAACGTGCTGTGCGCCGTTTTCCACTGCATGGATGACCATATTACTTGCCCCTCGTATTTTAAATGAGCCAGTCTTTTGTAGGTGCTCCGCCTTAAAAAATAACTGATTTCCACATAAATTCGAAAGTTGCTCCGATTGAAAAATTGGCGTTTCATAGACAACGCTTTGTATACGCTGTTTTGCATCTTGAATATCTTTTAATGTAATCATCGTTTCTCCTCCTTATTTAATGGCGATGATAAAATCAATTTCAACGGGTGTGTTGCTAGGCAGTGTTGCGACCCCAACAGCAGTGCGTGCATGGCGCCCTTTTTCACCAAAGATTTTTTCGAGTAGTGCAGAAGCTGCATCAAGCACCTTTGATGGTTCATAAAAGTCAGGTGCTGCTTGAACGTAGCCTGTTATTTTAAGGATTTGTTCGACCTGATCGAGTGAACCAATCTGTTCCTTCAAACAGCTAAGACCTTTTAATACACAGTATTCAGCGAGCTCACTTGCCTGCTCGATTGTGACATCTTGTCCAACTTTACCGGGAAACGGAATCTGTCCGTTGATACGTGGTACTTGTCCGCTAATATACGTAACATTTTGATGAATTGTTATCGGTACATAATGGTAAAGTGGGTGTGTTGCTTCAGGTAGTTGTAAGCCTAATTGATGTAGGCGCTGTTCAATGATACTCAAGTAAAAAAAACTCCTCTCAAAATCGTATTGCCTTTTACCATTTCAAGAAAGTATGGGGAAAATCCTTCTTTTCATATGCAAGGCTCCTTAATTTAGTAAAAAAGCTTTTTCATAAAATACAACGAATTGAATCATCATTTATTCTCATTATTTTTTAGTGAAAGTGGTTTTGACTTTGACTTGAACATACGAAAATAAAATAAATCCAGCTAGTGTGTTGGCGCCACATTAGCTGAATTTTATATAATGTATTAACTCATGTATTGTTTCATTCAATCACGATTCACAATATGCGTAACCCCTATCATGCGGAGAGGCACCGTGACCGCCTTTACCTTGAATCGTTAGATCAAAAAAGTCTGCCGCAGCCATTGCTCTTCTTTGGAAATTGCCCCATCGTAGTGCACTTTGCGAATACGCGCTTTTCCCAACCCTTAAAAATCCTCATAATCTTCTTAATGGGAATTTACTTGTAGCATATTTAATCAGTATATAAATTCCGCAACACCTCCCCGCACAACACTACTTCATCCATTACTGTATCACCTCCAAAGGATATCCTAAAAAATTGGCGGGCTTCTGTTATCGTTTTGCCCATTGCTAAAATGGCTTTTGTTCCTGAAGCGCTATTTATATCGCAGGCACTGCCAGTTGAAATATGGAAATTTTGTTCATTAAGCTTGAGCATAACCAATTGCCCTTCCATACCCGTTTTACAAATGCCGACAATATTCGGTAACTGATCTACCGCTTGTCCTTCAATCACTTGAAACGCTTTCCCCGGTAGCATATGGAGAAGTTTTTCTCGTAATTGCCATTGCTTGTCCGCATCATATGTATGCTGTTCAACTGCGACACCAAATGCTACTAACGCTGGTGTATCTAATGTCCCACCGCGCAGACCACGTTCATGTGTCACCCCTGGGAAAATCGGCATCACGCGCACGAAAGGATTTAAATAAACCGCACCGCAACCTTTAGGCCCCCCTACTTTATGCGCGGAAATGGAAATCGCATCTGCAAACTGCACAAAATTAGCGACATCTAGCTTACAAAATGATTGAACGCAATCGACATGATATAAAATGCCATAATCTTTTGCGAGTTGTGCGATTTTCGAAATCGGTTGGATTGTTCCGATTTCTGAGTTGACATGCTGAATTGAAATTAATGTTGTGTCAGGACGAATGGCTTGCTTTAAAGTATCCACATCTATAACACCACCTGTTGTTAAAGGCAGACGTGTTACCTCAAAACCTTCTCTTTCTAACGTATTCATCGCCGCGTGGACAGAAGTATGCTCCGCCATGGACGTAATAATATGACGCCCTCTTTTTTCACGCCGAGCTAAAGATAAAATCGCTACAATATTGGCTTCCGTACCGCTTCCAGTAAAGATTACCCCATCCGGATGCACGGCAAGCTTACGTGCAATTACACCTCTTGCCCAGGCTACCGCACTTGCAGCTTGGCCGCCTGCATCATGCAAGCTAGAAGGATTCCCATATATTTTTGTTGCTACTTCTGCATAAGTATCTATTGCTTGCCTTGTCATCGGTGTTGATGCTGCAAAATCTAAATATGTCATTTATTTCCCTCATTTCTAAAAAAATAAGAAACACTTGTCTATTTAACTATTTTATGCAAAGATATGTGACAAGACAACTGTAAAGAAGGTGAGTTGTGTGAACGTTCAAACAGACATCGTCATACTTGGAGGTGGCATTGCTGCATTGCAAGCCGCACGAAAACTTGGGAATCATTTTAAGGTTCATCTATTAACGAAAGCAGATTTTACAATGAGTAGTTCTTTTAAAGCACAGGGCGGGGTTGCTGCAGTTGTTACGGCCAATGATCACCCTACATTACACATAGAAGATACGCTAGTGGCAGGTGAATTCCACCATCATGAAGAAAATGTAAAAACATTAGTTGAACGCGGTGCAAATTATGTAAAGCAATTATTGAACAATGGATTTCCTGCTGACTATACAGAAGAAGGGAATTTATCGCTCGGTTTGGAAGGGGCACATAGTAGGCATCGAATTGTGCATGCTGGTGGCGATGCAACTGGGGAGAAAATAATCGACTATTATATGGAAGAATCCCGTGAAATACCTCAGCTTTTCATGAATACTTATGAATTTGCATATGAACTGTTATTGAATTGTGATGGAGAATGCTGCGGGGTACGTGTCAAAACAGCAGAGGGTGACAAAACGTATTATGCCTCTTATATTATTTTGGCAACAGGTGGTGCAGGTGCTTTATATAGCTGTACATCCAATCAACCAAATAGCTACGGAGATGGTATTGCTTTAGCTTACTTAGCGGGTGCAGAAGTGACGGATATGGAGTTTGTCCAATTTCATCCAAGTCTACTGTATGTAAATGGGGCATGTGGTCTTGTTTCAGAAGCCGTTCGAGGGGCCGGTGCACGATTTGTTGATCGTCATAACACACCGATAATGGCAGGCAAACATCTATTAGGTGATTTAGCTCCGCGCCATATTACCGCGTATGAAATGTATAAAATGCGTGCAGCGGGTGAAGAGGTATTCATCGATATTTCAATGATTGAGTCCTTTGACAAAAAATTTCCGACGATTACAAAGCTTTGCCAAAAGGAGCAAATTGATTTAACAACGGGTAAAATCCCAGTGGCACCGGGAAGTCACTTTTTAATGGGGGGCATTGTAGCAACTGTAAAAGGTGAAACATCCATTCCGCGCTTATTAGCGATCGGTGAAGTTGCGTGTACTGGTGTACATGGTGCGAATCGCTTAGCAAGTAATTCCTTATTAGAAGGGATTACATTTGGGCATTTAATGGCGGAGTATATAGTACAAACCGCGACAAAACAGCATAATTTCATGTTAGTAGCTCGACCGGTAGCGATGAACTTCCCACCACTTTTACAAAAGGAAATATTGCAAGATGCGATGTTAGAGGCAGCAGGAATTGTACGTTCTACCGAAGCATTAGAAGCTTTATTGGCACAATTACCGACAGCTTGGCATCAGATGGACCTCTCCAATGCTAGTCAAGAACAGATTGAACTGTATTTTATGCATGTGACCGCCTCTTTAATTGTACAAGCTGCCCTCCTACGAACAGAATCACGCGGAGCACATATCCGCCGGGAATATAAGCAACAACATTCAGAGTGGACAAAAAAATGGATTGTCTTTCAACAAGGCAATGTGAATGTGAGGGATACTTTATATGAATACAATCAAATTAAAAGCGATGTTAAAGCAGTTTTTCAACGAGGATATAGGGGATGGCGACCTTTCAAGCGAGTCCATTTTTAGTACGACAGAGCAAGGTGTTTTTACGTTTTATGCCAAACAAGATGGTATTTTTTGCGGTAAGCAAATTATTGAGATTGGTTTTCCTTTACTGGATTCGAATTTGCACGTAACGGTTTTCAAACAAGATGGTGAAAAGGTTCAAAATGGGGAGCAAATTGCACGCATTGAAGGTGCTTTACGAAGCCTTCTAACAGGTGAGCGTGTCATTTTAAATTGTATTCAACGTATGAGTGGAATTGCGACACAAGCGCATGCAGCTGTGCAACTAACACAAGGCACGCACGCACATATTTGTGATACGCGTAAAACGATCCCAGGTCTACGAATGCTGGATAAATACGCTGTACGTGCAGGTGGTGCATACAATCATCGCAGTGGTTTATACGATGCGATCATGTTAAAGGATAATCATATTTCCTTTGCTGGTGGGATTACCGAGGCTGTGCAAACGGCACGAGGGAAAATTGGACATACCGTGAAAATTGAAGTGGAAATTGAAACGAAAGAACAACTAATTGAGGCCATTACAGCAGGTGTGGATATTATTATGTTTGATAATCGTACACCCAAGGAAATTAAAAGTTGGTTACCACTTGTACCAGCGCATATCGCAACAGAAGCGAGTGGGGGCATTACACTCGACAATTTACGAAGTTACGCACAATCCGGTGTGCAATGGATCTCATTAGGTGCATTAACACACTCAGTCACTGCGTTAGATATTAGTGCATTGGTGGAACAGAAAGGAGCGGTATCAGTTGGTACTTACTAAATTTATGGATAGTTCCATGCTACCTGAACAATATAAAACATTAACGATTTCAGAAATGGAAATGCGTATACATGCGATTAAAGAAAAATTAGGTGAGAATTTGTTTATTCCAGGCCATCATTATCAACGTGATGAAGTCATTCAATTTGCAGATACGGTAGGGGACTCTTTACAGCTTGCGCAAGTGGCGGCGGCTAATAAAAAGGCAAAACATATCGTCTTTTGCGGTGTTCATTTTATGGCTGAAACCGCCGATATGCTAACGGAAGATGGGCAAATCGTTTATTTACCAGATATGCGCGCGGGTTGTTCAATGGCAGACATGGCTAATATTTATCAAACGGAAGAGGCGTGGGTGGAACTACAAAAATTATTCGGTGATACAATCATTCCATTAACTTATGTCAATTCAACTGCTGCGATTAAAGCATTTACAGGGAGAAATGGTGGTGCATGTGTCACAAGTTCCAATGCCAAAACACTTGTACAATGGGCATTCACTCAAAAAGAACGCCTCTTCTTCTTACCAGATCAACATTTAGGGCGCAATACGGCTTTTGATTTAGGGATACCACTCGATCGAATGGCTATTTGGAATCCAATAAAAGGTGAACTGGAATTTGAAGGGGAAAACAAGGAACAAATTAAAGTGATTTTATGGAAAGGTCACTGCTCTGTCCACGAAGGTTTTACAATTTACAATATCCGTGAAGTGCGAAAAAAGTATCCAGACATGAATATTATTGTGCACCCTGAATGTTCACGCGAGGTCGTTGCACTATCAGATGACTTTGGTTCTACTAAATACATTTGTGATGTTATTGAAAAGGCACCTGCTGGATCAAGCTGGGCAATCGGTACGGAAATGAATCTTGTGAAGCGTTTAATTGCCACTAATCCAGACAAGCATATTATTTCATTAAATGAAAATATGTGCCCATGTTTAACGATGAATCGAATCGATTTACCTCATTTACTATGGGCACTTGAAACAATTGAACATGGAGACAAAGGAAACGTCATTCAAATAGATGAGCTAACAACGAAAGAAGCCATTTTATCCTTAAATCGAATGTTACAGCATAGTTCTTGATATGGATTTCATTCAAAAAAAAGCTTAGTGGAAATACTGTCGCCTCTAAGCTTTCTTTCGTTAAAAATTAAATTTTTTCAACAAAAAACGTTCAATCATTTCCACGCACTTATACATAAATGTTGCCAAAATCACAATCATTATGAGCGATAAAAACACGAGATTGAAGTTGAAAATTTGGAACCCTGAAATGATTAAATAGCCAAGCCCCTGCGATGAAACTAAAAACTCGCCGACAATGACCCCAACCCAACTCAACCCAACATTCACCTTTAGCGTAGAAATAATTGTTGGAATCGAGGCGGGAAGCGTGACATGCTTAAATGTTTGCATCTTACTCGCACTAAATAGTTGCATGACTTTTAAATAATTTTCATTCACTTGCTGGAATGCTGAAAAAATAACGAGCGTTGAAATAACGACAGAAATTAAAATCCCCATCACAATGACCGCTAAAACGTTCGGACCAAAAATAACGAGAATCATTGGGCCAATCGCGACTTTCGGCATTGCATTTAAAACAACGAGGTACGGGTCCATCACCTTTGCGACAGTCGTGGAGGACCATAGGAAAATGGCGAGCAATGTTCCTAAAAGCGTACCTAACAGAAAGCCGACAATTACTTCCATTAACGTAAACAATACGTGAGGAAAGAGCGTAGCATCCATCACTTTTATAATAAATAATTTTGCTACGGCAAGAGGGCTGCTGAAAATTAGTGGATCAAGAATTCGAAAATGGGTAGTGATTTGCCAAAATAGAAAGAGGAGGACGAGTAAAAGTAATTGATACAGTCGAATTTTACGTTTTTCGAGTTGCCGTTTTCGTTTATATTGCTCATGTAACGTTTCCGTATCCATTTGCTTCGAGCTCCTTCCAAATGGTTTGGAATAATGGCTGGAATTCAGGGGCGTTTCGTGCATCAAATGGCACTAAATTTCGTATTTCGTCTGGAATTGTAAAGGATTTGAGGATGGTACCAGGTCGATTGCTAAATAAATAAACTTTATCGCTCATCGCGATGGCTTCACCAATATCATGTGTGACCAAAATGGCGGTTTTTGAAAACTGCTTTAGCGTTTCCGAAACAAAATTTTCAAGGTCGAGCTTCGAGTGAAAATCAAGCGCGGAAAAGGGTTCATCTAGAAGAAGCAATGTTGGGTCCACAGCGAGTGTCCTTGCAAGAGCAATTCGTTGACGCATTCCCCCAGATAGTTGCTGGGGGTAGAGATTTGCTGTATGGGCTAGGTGGAATTGCTTTAATAATTCCTCAACAATTTGCCCCTCTTCTTTATTTAAAATCGTCAAACCGAGCGAAATATTTTCTTCGATTGTTTTCCAAGGAAATAAATAGTCCTGCTGGAGCATATAGCCGATTTCAATCGAAGGGGATTCATGAGTAATAATGCCAGAAGTAGGTTCAATTAATCCTGCGATGATGGATAGAAGGGTCGATTTCCCGCAGCCACTTGGTCCAATAAATGATATAAATTCGCCTTCATTGATTGAAAATGAAATGTCTTTTAGTGCAGTTGTATGGGAATGATCAGAGAAAAAATGGTGCTGAATATTACATACTTCGATGAAAGCCATCTACTTCACAACCTCATCAGCAAATGATCGATTCACAAGCTCTTCGTATTTTGCATCATAATCTAGCACGCCAGCCTCCGTCATGACATTTAAAAGGTTTTGGAATTCTTCTGCATCAATAATCGGATCTGTTGCATAAGACTGTTGGTCGCGATATCGTGTTACGACTTTTTCAATAAGTGCTAGGTCAGTATCTTCAAAGTAAGGCGCGATTGATTTAGCAACATCAGCAGCGGATTGCTCATACACCCAGTTTTGCGCCTTGTATAATGCCTTTGTAAAGCTTTCAATCATTTCTTTATCATTTTTAAACTTACTTTCTTTCGTCATAAACACTGTATACGGAATATGACCAAGTTCTTCACCGAATGAAGCAACAATTTTCCCATTGCCCTGTTGTTCAAAAATACTCGCAGTCGGTTCGAATAGTTGCACAAAATCCCCTGTACCTGATGCAAAGGCATTTGCAATATTTGCGAAATCGATATTTTGAATAAGGGTTAAATCCTTATGTGGATCAATATCATGACCTTTCAACACAAATTCACCAGCCATTTGTGGCATTCCACCAACACGTTGCCCTAAAAACGTACTACCTTTTAACATCGTCCAATCAAAGTTTTCAATATCTTCACGTGCAACTAAAAATGTACCGTCTGTTTGTGTTAGTTGTGCAAAGTTAACAACGGCATCGTTTGGATTTTGGCCTGCTACATAAATGGATGTTTCGGCACCAATTAATCCAATATCAATACCATCAGAAAGAAGTGCAGTCATCGTTTTATCGCCACCAGGAATCGTTGATAATTCGATGTTTAAGCCTTCCTCTTCAAAAAAGCCTTCTTCAATCGCAGCATAGAGTGGTGCGTAGAAAATGGATCTTGTCACTTCACCAATCTTCACATCCTGCATTTCTTTATCGCCACAGCCAACGAGTAACATTATGACACCAAATAGGCAGACGTAACGAATCCATTTCATTCAACCATCCTTCTCTCTCTTCGTAATATGACCTATCATATGCGGTATAGAAATGATACGTGCCTATGTGGGTTGGTGAGAAGGTTGATCCGATGAGTAGAGAATTTAGTAGAGCCGAACTAACGATATTTCCATTACAATAAAATGAGTTAGAAAAAAATGTAAAAAAAGTGCGCATTAATTGTCCTATTTAGTAGAAAGAGGGGAGCATATGTATCCAAAAATATGGACGTATCGTTCGGAAATAGCTGACAGTCATATAAAAGAACAGCTATCTTGAATTTTACTCTAATTTCCCTCGTGAAGATTTCAGATTTAAATTCCACTTAGTTTGGTAATGAATATCCTATTGTTAACCACTTTCATATCCTCAGGTACATCATTACTATTCGGCATGGTTATCTCGTTCCATCTATCATTTGTCTTTTGCAAAATCTCCCTTTCTTCTGAGAATCCTAACAATTCACCATAACCGACATATGAACCACATAAAATGGTATATGTATAATAGCTTGGTCCTAACTCTCTCCTTGATTGGTTGTATAGTAAATTTTCCTATTTTATATCACAGCTATATTGTTGGTAATTGAATAATCGATGTTCTCAATCATGTGGTCTAATGAAAGCATTTTCACTCCTTTACTTTTTGATGTTATACATGCCCATAATTCTTTTTCCGTTGCCGCATATAATTAATCATCCATATCAAACCACGCATGTGTTACATAATTATTAGCTTGTAGTTCTTCTTATTTTTCTCTGTTGTTATGGCTCCATTTAATAAAAAACTGGGTGTGCTTTTTTTTGTGAAAAATGCTAGAAGAAAAACGGTGAATTTTTGCCTAAATAGGCATTTCCCATAGGTTAATTATTCAAATACACATATAGATAGCAAGCAAGACAATATAAATTGGAGGTTAAAAGAATGAATAAAAAACTTCTTCTTTCATTAATGAATAAAGTTGTAAGGATAGATCGGGGAGGACCAGAATCACGGATTGGAAAGTTAATGGCTGCTGAAGACGATCATTTCGTATTACTTACAGAAAGTGATGGCATTGTTTATTATAGAACGCAACATATTAAAAGTATTACTGTCAATTCAAGAGATGGGATGGAATTTAACGTCGAAGTTCCAGCGGCGGATTCGTATTTACTTGCACCGGACTTTAAAACGATTGTAAGTAACCTACATTACAGTTGGGTTAAAGTGAATCGTGGTGGACCTGAAATGTTAGAAGGAATTATGAATGAGGTTACAGACGATTATATTACCATTTTTTCCAAGGACGAAATTATTCGCCTAGCCATGTATCACGTACGCAATATTAGTTTTGGAACGACTAGTAAAAAAGAAGGTGAAGGTAAAGATAAAGGTAAAGATAAAGGTAAAGATAAAGGTAAAGATGGAAAAGAAAAAGCTAGTGAAGGAAATGACGACAATCAAAACAATAACGCAGCAAGCAATAATGTAGCAAATGATAACGCAGCAAACAATGATACAGCAAACAGTGATACAGCAAACAATGATACAGCAAACGATGATACAGCAGACAATGATAAAGCAAAAAATGATAAAGCAAAAAATGATAAAGCAAAAAATGATAAGGGGGAAAATCTAAGACCTCGCAGAAAGTTCTGATTTTTTTATAATATACGGTCAAGTGATTAGAAAAAATTTTTATCATTGTACAAATCCTAACTAAAGGAAGGAGGAAGCAATGTGATTATGCTCCTTTACTTCTCTATCGTTGGGGGATTAATTTATAAAATATTTGTTGCTACACCTAACGAACGGAGCAAAGACATAACAATCAAGTCTACTCAATCAACGATTATCAAACATGAGGTGGCTGATATGAATATTGGATAGTTCAAATACAATCATATTGGTTGTATTTATATTAACTATTTCACTGTAAGACCGAAATTAAATAACGCATAAAATCCACCTGGCACTTCCGGTACGATAGAAGTATCAAATGAAGGAAGTGCTTTTCTTATGCTAACGAGCAAAGTAACATTTGTCTCCGTAAAACTTGATCCGAGTACAGATGAATCTTTAATAACAATTCCCCAAAGATTTCCACTAGCCCTTGCTACGTGATTAAAACCAATAACGTAGAAATTTTCCTCTTTAATGCTGTAGATGAGCGCATTATTCAAATCATTATGAAGGAATTGAACAGTCGGTGAGATATAATTTTACGAGTGTGTAAAATTATGGATTTACTAGAATACGAAAAGGTATTGGTGGTCTCGCTACGCTCATTAAGGTTCTTTTGAACTGGAGCTATATAGCGATGCCTTCTACTTGAGCTTGTCGGAAACAGCTAAAGAAAAAGGTATCAACTTTTATCAGCAACCAGAAACTTTACATAACTACATGTCTTGGTCGAAAAATATTCAAGTGATTTGCGCAAAATAGCCATCTATCCGAAAAAATTCAGGATAGATGGCTATTCATCGTGTGTTCTGAAAAGGTTCGATTTTTTATTGTATTTTAGGCTTAATGCGTAATTGTTAATTAATTGGTAATTAGTATAAGAAAAGCACTTACTTACATATACATTAAAATAGCCAAGTAACCCAGTAATATAACAGTACTAATGTAAACAATACTGTCGGCGGTATAACGATAATCGTAACTTTTATATATTGCCACCAAGTAATTTTTACATTACCTTTTCTGACAATATGCATCCACATGAGAGTAGCTAGCGTTCCCATTGGAATAAGTAATGCACCCATATCACTTCCAACTACATTTGCCAGATAAGCAACCTTTAAAGAAAGTGGATCTAAATCCATGTTCATGAGCGTAATTGTCCCAACCATTAGAGCTGGGTGATTATTAAATATATTGGAGAGTACTGATAGAAGTATTCCCATCATCACACTTGTATGAAGTAAGTTCCCTGAAACTAAAGGACGCATAAATCCAATCAGCCAGTCTGTTAAACCGATATTGTTCAATCCATATATAATAACGTACATACTAAACGCAAAGATGATAATGTACCATGGCGTTTTTTTCAACATATCTCCTGGTGCTACCTTTAAATATGCCCATCTCCATCCTAAAAGTATTAGGGAGCCTAAAACGGCCATTAGTGAGACTGGAATGTTGACATATGAAGCGAAAAAGAGGCTAATACGTACAGCAAAGACGAAAAATAGGATGTTGCGCATAAACTTTGAACGATCTGCTCCAGAGTTATAAATGGAGTTTTGCATGAGTGGATGATAAGACGGGAGAGATATGCCTTTTACGTTTGTAGGGATGACTTTCGGTAAATCCTTCCTAAACTTTAGGAATAAAAGACCGACTAAAAGAAATAACCCAAGCGTTGCTGGAACAAACATCATTGCCGCATGTGAATACAAACTCATATCTACGATTTTTAAGGCAATTAAATTCACAATATTACTTACGCCAATTGGAGCACTGGAAGCAGTTGCGATTAACGCTCCGGATAGTAAGTATGGAATCTTATGATGATTTTTTAAATTCATATTATTTAATAACATAACTAGAATAGGGGTTGTTATTAAAATACTACCGTCATTATTGAAAAAGAGTGTCATGAGAAAACATAAAAGATTGACATACCAAAACAATCGGATACCTGAGCCTTTTGCTTTTTCAGCCAGCCTTTCTGCTACCCAGTTAAAGAATCCAAAACTTTCTAAGACGATTGCCATAACAATCGTCGCCATAATGGTTATGGCTGCTCCACTTATCGTTTCAGCAATACTACCGAGTTCATTCAGCGTAACACTACCGCTCATGATGACAACTATTGCACCTATCGTGGCGGGTATTGCTTCATTAATGCCTCTAGGTCTCCAAAGAATAAATATTAGTGTAAAAAGAAATGCTGAAATGGTTATCCAAGCCATTGTTTGCATAGTTTTTCCTCCTTCCCAACTTATTCCCAAATTCTATCTATTTACATAGATTTAGATTTTTCCCTCATATTAAAAATCTGCCTATATCACCTCTCCTAGCTAACCTAGTGATTTTGCCTTCCACTTATTTATATGTACATAGGTAAATCCTCGCTTGGCTTAGTACCTACTTTAAAAAAATATTATTGAATCTATTATCAGTTGCCTAAACATCGTAAACCTGTCCTTTGAGGTTTACATTACTACTAATAGTTCGTGAGTTAATCCCCATTAGATTAATCTACTTTTTCTGTATCTCTTAAAAGTGAAAAATTACTCATTGCATTGTTTGATATAGTGCCTCTATAAATTCAATTTCTAAAAGTTTTCATAATCGTCGGTTCTATATGTATGATTACCGCAATTGTTTCACTGTTATTAAGTCATTAGAAGGTGTGTAGTATTTGGTGCTTACATTTTGTGAATTCCGTTTGAAATAATGGATTAGAAATAAAACCGGGTTTACAGATAACATAAAAAATTCGCCAGGGTACTTTTTATTCGCATTCAATTTGTATGTAAAATAGTTTATGGTCATAAAAATGTAGGATTAAATGAAATAACCAAACAAACTTTTAAAACTTATGTAGAACTTGATTTATTGAACGCGGTCATTGTATGGGGTCTACTATCTACCTTGGCATCATATATTTTTAACAACCTTCATACAGTTATGATCGGTACTTTGTCGATTTTGGACATTTGCCTCGATCCCTTACTACTACAGGTTGCTTATTTAGCAAATGTGATTGGAAGTGATATTGGGGCATTATTATCGCCTATAGGTACATTAGCAATGCTCATTTGAATGTTTAATAAAAGACTCGGAATAATAATTATTTGGAGAAGTTAACTAAGAGTGACGACTATGTTTATCCAATTGGTCTAATTGCAAGTTTGTTTAGTCTGTATTTATGGGAGCCTTGATATTTGAATAAAAGGAGGGAAGTTTTTGGAAAATTTAATTCAAGAATTCGATAAAGAAATTGTTAAAATGGAGATAACGGGGAAAAAAATCCTCAAAGGGAAAATTATCGATAATAGTAGCGAGTTAGTAGTTTTATTTGATGGTAAGGAATTCCTTTACATTCCTGTTTGTCATATTCATGAAATAAAAATTGATTATTTTAATGAAGATGGACTCAAAATACCTTCAACTTTTACACGGGATATAAATTTTATCGGTAAAAACGAAGAAATGACGTTCTTAAAAGTTTTAACGAAATCTTTAGGAATCTATTTAGAAATTCATGTGTTAAATAATCAGCCACTGCATGGTTATATATCCAATATTCTAGATGATTATATTGTATTCCAATCGCCTATTTACAAAATGATGTTTATTCCAATTAGGCACGTGAAAATAATAGTACCTAATAATCAAAATCAAAAACCATATTTATTATCTGATGGGGATTTTTCAATCAATGTAAGTAACGAAAATTTCCCAAGCACTTTTGATGCACTAATTGGAATTTTAAAAAATAAACTTACAGTATTAAATATAGGTGAAAAGAACAATTTTACAGGACTGATATGTGAGATTAAAGGAACAATGATCGCGTTTCAAACAGCAAAGGAGAACATTATCTATTATAATCTTCAGCATATAAAAACTATTCATAATCCATAATTTTCCTTTTATAGACTACACAAACTATTGTAAGTATGTGTGGTTTTTTTAGCTATTGCATGCGTTCATCCCACATAATATGTACTATTGAGTCATTTTTTGATATGATTGTCGTAACATAATAAAGGCAATGTTTATTCCCGTAATCAACAATTTTGATTATGGGTTTTTTTTATTTAGCCCATATGCGCTTGATTGGGGAATGCCCACATTATTAAACTTCTTTCAGTAGGTGTCCAAACACCAGATGAAATAGTAGAACTTTGGCTAAGAACACCGCGTAGTGCGGCAACATCTGAGTGACCAACATCGTGTTGGCCCAATGATCTCTACGGATGTCATAGATTTTTAAGAGGTGTTTTTCGAGCATGTTCAAAAAATCTGGACAAAAGTAAGCAGAGGCGTAAATGATAAAAAAACACTAAGGGGATGAGGGAGAAGATTGGCAGGTTTAGCTCAAGCGATTCACAGTATTGAACTGTTCCTAGATGTTATGTTACAGCAATACGGGACGTTTATTTATATTATTTTGTTTCTCATTATTTTTAGTAAGACCGCTTTTATTATTTTTACCTTTTTACCAGGGGATGCACTCGTTTTTGCGGCAGCCATGTTAGCAGCCATTGGAGAATTGAATGGATGGATTTTATTTGGGTCGCTTCTTTTGGCAACGATTGCAGGGGATGCGCATAATTTTTTTCTAGGAACCTTATTTCGGAAAAAATTCGGAATGCGTATGCTAAATCGATTTATTTCAATAGAAACCATTGTGAAAACAGAGAAATTGGTTGAACAGCGCGGGGGAGTAGTCATTATATTTTCTAGGTTTATCCCACTAATGCGCACAACAGTACCATTTGTTTGTGCCTATACAAATTATCCGTTTCGAGGTTTCTTATCGGCTAATAGTATAGGTGGATTTTTCTGGCTATTGCTTTGGTTTGGCGCGGGGATCTCATTAGGACAACTGGAATGGATGGAAGATAACCTAGTGTATGCGTTAATGATTGTCATGTGTATTCCATTTATTATTCCCATTATTTTTTATATTTTCAAGCTTATTCAGAAGCAACGAACGTTAGTGAAAAATAAGAAATCATTGTAATCATTTGTCTTTTCAAACAACCGTACATTCATGATACGATAGAGACATATAAGAAATAAGGTGGAGAATTTTATGTTTTTAGATAAGTTGAAGGGACAGCTAAATGGGCCGCAACCATTATTTTTAGGTGAGGAGTCAGCTTTCCGTTCAGCTGTATTAATTCCATTAGTAAATGTTCATGATGAATGGCATGTATTGTTTGAAGTGCGTGCCTTTACGATGAGAAAGCAGCCAGGAGATATTAGTTTTCCAGGTGGGAAAATTGACGCAACGGATGCTTCACCACTTGCAGCTGCTTTAAGGGAAACTCATGAAGAACTAGGTGTTGACCCAGAAACGATTGAGGTATTAGGTAAACTCAGTCCGTTTGTGCTATCTCCATCCTTTGTTGTTTATCCATTTATCGGGATTGTTGAAGAATCACAGCTTCATACATATAATAATGATGAGGTGGAGGAGGTTTTCATGGTACCGGTGAAATGGTTGCTCGAGCATGAGCCTTATATTCATTATGTACCGGTTGAACCGAAACCATCAGCCGATTTTCCATATGAAAAGATTGCGAATGGGGAAAACTATCAATGGCGGACGAGCCAAATGGAAGAGTGGTTTTTTGAATACGGGAACTACACAATATGGGGCTTAACGGCAAGGTTATTAAAGCATTTTGTAGAAAAGCTGAAGTGAAAAAATCCACGTAATCATGACACGGCTGGAGTTCAATATTTGGACTCAATTATGCCAATGAGTCATTGATTTAACGTGGATTTTTATTTTTTATCTTTCTAAGATGAAAAGGCTGTTATGTAGTGTGAAGAAACAAAGAATCAAATAATCAAAAGGTTATTCTTGTATAGCCATGAAAGTTAAGGGAGCATGAAGGATTTTTGCGTGATGTTGTTTTTAATTTCGCAGGATTTTGCCCCATCTAAATAAGCTTCAATGATGAAGAGCTCCTCCGAGGTAAATGTTTTAACGGTCTGGATATCAAGTGGTTGTGTGTTGGCGCGATGCATGGAAATAATAAGTGTGTCATTGTTTGTGTGAAAGTGAAGTCGTTGATCCTCTGCAGTAGTAATGATCACTAAATAAATTTTCATTCAATCACCTCTCTGTCTTTATTATAATGTCAAAAATAATAGATGTAAATTAAATACTGAAAATTCAAAATATGAAAACCCCTAAAAATAGCGACTCCTACTTGAAATGGTAGGGTCGCTTTTTCAATTTATTCACTTTAAATACTCTAACTTCCGATAGTAAATCTTCAACAATGCTTTCTAATGCTTCAGCTGTAGCTGAAATTTTCTCCACCGTGCATAGCTGTGCTTCTGTAAAAATGGATAAGGATTCAAAAAGTTACCTTGACTTCGCTAAAATTGCACAACTACTTCAATTTTTCCAACGATAAAATCACTATCATTCGAAATTTGATTCGCATAATTTTGAATTTCTTGTAGCTACTCGGTCAAGTTTTGGATTAATGTTTTAACCTCAAGGAAGTTTGCTTCTGATTAAGTGAAATGAAGTACGGTGTATGAAAAGGGAATGTAAAACATGTAAATATACTTACGATTGTGTAAAAATTTCAACTTGTGGACGTAAACGGTTTCATTATGACAATTTATGTAACTATTTCAAATAACCATTTTTTTGTACAATAAAAGCGCATATCCTATTTATATGAAATGGAGGAATGCGCATGGAGGAGAAGCTGAAAAAGATTCACAGTATAAAGAAGGTAGTGCCCCAATTCTTCCAAGTTGTTTTAAACATTGGCTTGACGATTTTAGCGCTTGTTTTAAGTGTGATGTTATTTGTGGAAATTATTGATTTTTTGCAAATGGTTTTTTCCACTGAAAAGCGGGATTATAAATATTTTTTAGCTAATATTCTCGTATTCTTTCTTTATTTTGAGTTTATCACGATGATTGTTAAATACTTTAAAGAAGATTATCATTTTCCACTACGCTACTTTATGTATATTGGTATTACCGCAATGATTCGGCTCATTATTGTCGAACACGATAGCGCGATAGATACACTGTTATTTTCGCTTGTCATACTAGTGCTCATTATTGGGTATTACATTATTAATATTACGCCACGTGAACGTCCGTTTAAAAAATAAAATTCACAAAAGTGCCTGCTTAATTTTCAAGTAGTGCATTTTTTTAATGGATATTTATCTGACATCTAAATAACTAGGAAATTAGTGTAATGGGTAATAAACGAAGAATTTCATAAAAAAGGATTAATAAACTTATTTTAAATGGTATGTAATAGTATAATAAGAGTTTAAGTATTGTCTCGATCAATTATGCCAAGGCGTAATTGTGTCCAGATTTTTTTGAGCATGCTTGAAAAGCTCCTTTAAAAATCTGTGACATCCGCTGGGGACTTTGGGCTAACACGATGTTGGTCACTCAGGCGTTGCCACAAGGCGCGGCGTTCTTAGCCTGAGTTCCCCCTATTCAACCAGGGTTTAAACACCCACTGAATTAAGAGTATGTTCGGCACTCATCCCCCACTTTTAGTATTGGAGGACTTATGCTGAGGCAAGTTAGAAAGGGAATTCTAGAAACTTAATTTTGTAAATAGAAATTTTGTAATTTAGTGGGTCGTAAATGGAGGGATTACTTTGGGGGAAATGTTAACGTTAGAACAACAGCAAAATTATTATGATCGCGCCCAACAATTCCTTATAGCCGGTGATTATAAACAAGCGGAAGAATGGCTACAAATTGTTATTACAAGTGCCTCTCAGCATCAAGATTACCCAACTTATACCGCTGCCAATATTACACTACTTCGAATTTTGATGAATTCAGTTAGATATGATGAGCTCTTTCCGGTTTTAGAAGGCGTTTCACCTTATATTTCGCGTTATGCAACAGATGTAGATGAATTTTCATATCGATCTACACGTGTGATATTTCATTACACAGCAGGTATTGGGACACCGCTAGAAGATTTAGAGCAACTGTATAAGGAATCAAAGGAAAAGCATTTTTTACCGCAATTTTATAGTGCAGGGAATAATTTATTGCATGTGTATTATGAAAAAGGCGATTTTGAAAAAGGGATACTACTTGCGAACGAACTAGAAACATTAACTGACCATTCAAAATTCCATGACCCGGTTATCCCGTTTGTATATTATGTCAATTCATTTAAACTTTATTATCGCACAGGTAATTTTCATAAGGCAGAAGTTAATGTCCATGCAATTGAAGCGCAAGATTTGCATAAAAAAGTCCCGACGCTTGAGAATCACTATTGGTTTTGTAAGGCATTGGTGGAGGCACAACATGGCTGCTTTAAGATGGCGTATCATTATTTTGATAAAGCACTTAATGGGATGGACAATAAATACTATTTTTTATCCGAGCTGGAGCTATGGATACAGGTATTAAACATGAAGGGGAAAACCGATGATGTTATTTATTATCAAAAAATAATGATTAAAACGTTACGGAACTATGTCAACAATGAAGAAAGTTTACGCCGCACAAAAATTATAGAGCAAATGACGACTGCCAATTTAGAGGGACGATTGCATACGGATCGTTTAACAGAAGTGAAAAATCGGGCATTTTACGAAGATAAACTATTAAAAAGTCGCTTGTATATGAATTACACAGTTGCCATTTTTGAT
The DNA here is from genome assembly GCF_002736105.1 of Solibacillus sp. R5-41. NCBI lineage: Bacteria > Bacillati > Bacillota > Bacilli > Caryophanales > Caryophanaceae > Solibacillus > Solibacillus sp. R5-41. The sequence goes on from NZ_CP024123.1 coordinate 229,884, forward strand.
ATTGATAAATTTAAAGCTATTAATGATAAATATGGTCATCTAATAGGGGACCAAGCACTCAAATTTATCGCCTCACATGTTGTAAAACAGTTGCCAGAACGAGACATGGACATGATTCGTTACGGAGGAGATGAATTTATTTTATTATTTCCATATCATAAAGATGAAGTGCATGATTTGATTGTTTCGCTACATAATAGTATTTCAAACGAAGATTTCATTATTAGAGAAACGAACGAAAAATTGACTATACAAGTGAGTCTAGGGATAGGTTATACGAATGAAGAGCCCGCAACATTAAAAGATTTATTTAAAATAGCAGATAAAGCCTTATACAAAGCAAAGGAAAATGGTCGAAATCAAATTCAAGTTTTAAAGTTTACAAAGCATAGTAGCTAATCAAGTACTTATACTTTCTGAGGAATGTATAAGTGCTTTTTCCAATTGTACAAGTTAGTTTTGTATAAGGAGAAAAGGATGCGAGGAAATAAAAGTAGCCATTGTGAAAAAATAGATTATGATTAGAAGGAATACAGAAACGTCGGAGGATTTATAATGAAGAATAAAAAAGGTGTATTTATGGCAGTGGGCATGGTAATCGTGATCGCAACAGTGCTTGATGTATTGTTTAAAGGAATTGGTTATCAGCTATTACAAAAGTTATTGTAGTATAAAATTGTATCTTCTCCGAATGATAACAAGGTATTTGACCGGGAATCAGGTACCTTTTGTCATTTGGATTTATTCGCTAATTTTAAAGAGGGAAATAAAACATTCTCAATATTTAAAAATATATTATTTTTAACCTATTTTTAACCTTTGTCCTTTATAACTATAAGTGAACCATTTAACAAAACGTACCTTATCCCGTTTTGTTTTAGCTATGGTTTTTCTCTTTCTCCTTTTACCTTATTCTTTCCCATCTACCTTTTACGTTTTTATAAGTAAAAGGCTTTTTTTTCTTTTAAAACCGCCCTTTTCGGATAAACGAAAAGGGCGGTTATATTATTTAGTAGCTTCCCAAAATTAAAGTTGGTAAAGTTTTGTATACTTTTGCTGTAAATATTCTGCTAAATATTTTGCAGTTAATGCTTCCCCTGTGCCTTCTTGAATTAATTCAAGGGGCTTTTTCAATGCACCGAATTGGTGAACCTTTGTCGTTAACCATTCACGAATAGGTGATAAGTTACCGCTTAGACATAATTCGTCGAAATTTGGAATATCTTGAATCATGGCATGTTTCCACTGCGCAGCATACATGAAACCAAGTGCATAGCTTGGGAAGTAACCAAAGCTGCCATCACTCCAGTGCATGTCCTGCAAAATTCCTTGCGCATCATTTTCTGGGCGGATGCCTAAATATGCTTCATATTTATCGTTCCAAACGTTCGGTAAATCCTCTGCTCTTAAGTCGCCGTTGAAAATTTCACGTTCAATTTCATAACGAATCATAATGTGAAGTGGGTAAGTTAATTCATCTGCCTCAATTCGAATAAATGAAGGCTCTGAAAAATTGATCGCCTTTAAAAAATCTTCCACGTCCACATGGGCAAATTGCGCAGGTGAATGTTTTTGTAAAATATTAAAATTATGTTTCCAAAAATTCTCGTTGCGCCCGATAAAGTTTTCATAAAATAATGACTGGGACTCATGGATACCCATTGACGCGCCTGTTGATAATGGTAGTCCGTTTAGCTGAGGGTCAATATTTTGCTCATAAAGTGCATGCCCACACTCATGAATCGTGCCGAAAAGTGCAGAACGGAAATCCAGTTCATCATACTTTGTCGTAACGCGTATGTCGCCACTATTTAAGCCAATCATAAATGGATGAACCGTTTCATCTAAGCGACCTGCTTCAAAATCATAGCCAAGTTGTTTTAGTAGCACCAAAGAAGCCTCTCGCTGCCCAACTTTCGGGAAATGCTCAAATAAAATTGCTGTATCAGGTTTATTTGGTGATGCTTGAATCGCCTTAACTAACGGCACAATTGTTTCTTTTAGTTCGCCAAAAAGCGTGTCCAATACATCTGTTGTCATTTCTGGCTCATATTTATCGAGTAGTGTGTTGTAAGCAGAGCCATTTTTTATACCCCAATATTGTACGAATTTCTTTTGATAAGTGATTACTTCTTTTAAGTAAGGTAGGAAAATTTGATAATCCGATTTTGCCTTGGCTTCCTCCCAAGCAGCTTCTGATTTTGCTTTTAAAATGGTATAAGCTTTGAATTCATCTGCTGGGATTTTTTTCGATTCATCATAGGATTCTTTGACTTTCTCATACAATCGACGGGTCACGAAATCTAGCTTTTCCGGTTCAAGCTGCTGCAGCGTATTACCTAATTCATCGCTCGTTTGTAAGGCGAATAATTCAGCGGACAATGTACCAATCACTTCTGCACGCTGTGGTAACCCTTTGCGCGGAGCCCCAGTACGCATATCCCAATAAATAACGGACAGCGCCTCAGAATAGTTTTGCATTTTCTTCACATAGTCGATAAATGTTTGTTTCATGGGTAAACACTCCTTTCATTAATAATTATAAGAGTAATGAATGGTTTTTTGCTAGAAGGGGTAAGAAAAATATTCATAAACAGTTAAAAAAAGGGGGATGTAAAAATCAAGTACTATTCTTGAAAAATTTTATGGACGCTTGAATATGCTGTGAAAATATAAAGGGAGGATTATTATGGGTGCCAAATGGATAAAAATATCGGCAGTCTATTTAGTAATGGGTATTCTTTTCGGATTGTTCATGCATTATACAGTTCAACTTCAATGGGGAGCAACACATGCGCATATTAATGTAGTGGGCTGGTTGTCCACAGGGCTAATAGGTGTGATTTATTCAGTTTATCCAAAAGCAGGAAACAGTCGTTTGGGAGTTATTCATTTTTGGTTGCAAAATATTTCTTTACCATTTTTATTGGTGGGAATGATGTTGATTCATACAGACTTCCCAAGGTGGATGATGGAATTTTGCGTATCAGGTGGAGGAATCGGATTTGCACTAGCTATTTTAATTTTTTTAATGAATATTTTCCAAAACGTTGAGCCGAGTCGTCAATAATAGAATCAAAGTGCAAATTGATAAAATGGCAAGCCGATTTCATTTTAATCGGTTTGTCATTTTAATTTTGTTTTGTGGATCAATTATGTAGTGCTCCGTATGTATTTCTCTTCATACTCTTCAATGATTAATTCTCTATACACCGCATTTCACATTAATTACCTTGTAATTAAGTTAATAATATTTTCAAGTACACACATACTATTCAATAACATTGCCTGTTCATTTAATGGGTTATTGTACATTAAATGATTGGGGGTTATCAAACCTAACGTCAATTTAAATGCATATCATCCAATTGTTTTGCAAAAAAAATTAAGAGAATTTTATTCAAATAATAATAGACTGGGGTATATTTTTGTTGCTGCATATTATATTCGGAGAGGATTTTAAGTAAAAATAATAATTTATATATAAATAGGAAGAAAAGTGTAGTGATAAAAGTTTTTTAAAAAAGTTTTCAAAAAGTGTTGACGATTATTGAAAAGGGGTGTAATATTCTAAGAGTCGTCAGTGACAAGCTGATAACAACGAAACAACATGAACCTTGAAAACTGAACAAGCAAACGTTAATGATTTAAACGTTTAAGTGATGAACTTAAACAAAACATAGATATCAACTTTATGTTGATACGCTAGCAAAGCAAATGAGCTTTCAAACTAACTTTTATGGAGAGTTTGATCCTGGCTCAGGACGAACGCTGGCGGCGTGCCTAATACATGCAAGTCGAGCGGACTTTCATTGGATGCTTGCATCCTTTGAAAGTTAGCGGCGGACGGGTGAGTAACACGTGGGTAACCTACCCTGTAGATTGGGATAACTCCGGGAAACCGGGGCTAATACCGAATAACACTTTTGAGCTCATGTTCGAAAGTTAAAAGATGGTTTCGGCTATCACTACAGGATGGGCCCGCGGCGCATTAGCTAGTTGGTGAGGTAACGGCTCACCAAGGCAACGATGCGTAGCCGACCTGAGAGGGTGATCGGCCACACTGGGACTGAGACACGGCCCAGACTCCTACGGGAGGCAGCAGTAGGGAATCTTCCACAATGGACGAAAGTCTGATGGAGCAACGCCGCGTGAGTGAAGAAGGATTTCGGTTCGTAAAACTCTGTTGCAAGGGAAGAACAAGTAGCGTAGTAACTGGCGCTACCTTGACGGTACCTTGTTAGAAAGCCACGGCTAACTACGTGCCAGCAGCCGCGGTAATACGTAGGTGGCAAGCGTTGTCCGGAATTATTGGGCGTAAAGCGCGCGCAGGTGGTTTCTTAAGTCTGATGTGAAAGCCCACGGCTCAACCGTGGAGGGTCATTGGAAACTGGGAAACTTGAGTGCAGAAGAGGATAGTGGAATTCCAAGTGTAGCGGTGAAATGCGTAGAGATTTGGAGGAACACCAGTGGCGAAGGCGACTATCTGGTCTGTAACTGACACTGAGGCGCGAAAGCGTGGGGAGCAAACAGGATTAGATACCCTGGTAGTCCACGCCGTAAACGATGAGTGCTAAGTGTTGGGGGGTTTCCGCCCCTCAGTGCTGCAGCTAACGCATTAAGCACTCCGCCTGGGGAGTACGGTCGCAAGACTGAAACTCAAAGGAATTGACGGGGGCCCGCACAAGCGGTGGAGCATGTGGTTTAATTCGAAGCAACGCGAAGAACCTTACCAGGTCTTGACATCCCATTGACCACTGTAGAGATACAGTTTTCCCTTCGGGGACAACGGTGACAGGTGGTGCATGGTTGTCGTCAGCTCGTGTCGTGAGATGTTGGGTTAAGTCCCGCAACGAGCGCAACCCTTATTCTTAGTTGCCATCATTTAGTTGGGCACTCTAAGGAGACTGCCGGTGACAAACCGGAGGAAGGTGGGGATGACGTCAAATCATCATGCCCCTTATGACCTGGGCTACACACGTGCTACAATGGACGGTACAAACGGTTGCCAACCCGCGAGGGGGAGCTAATCCGATAAAACCGTTCTCAGTTCGGATTGTAGGCTGCAACTCGCCTACATGAAGCCGGAATCGCTAGTAATCGCGGATCAGCATGCC